>NZ_AUMC01000004.1 GCF_000443995.1 Bacteriovorax sp. BAL6_X | reverse complement strand
TAGTCAGCGTGACCTGGACAGTCTACGTGCGCGTAGTGGCGAGTTTCTGTTTCATATTCAATGTGTGAAGTATTGATTGTAATACCTCTAGCTTTCTCTTCTGGTGCTGAATCGATTTCGTCGAATTTTCTTACGTCACCACCAAGTGCGTTAGCTAATGTGATTGAAATTGCCGCTGTAAGAGTTGTCTTACCGTGGTCAACGTGCCCGATCGTACCAATGTTTACGTGGGGCTTACTTCTGTCAAAAGATTCTTTTGCCATTTCTTACTCCTGTTTTATTACATAGTTTAGTAGTTTAAAAAAATCTAAAACGTTTTAGATGTATATTCCTCGTTTTTCAAGTATTTCTTTGGCCATATTCATTGGAATCTCTTCGTAACGGTCAAAATTCATCGTGAAACTTGCACGACCTTGTGATTTTGAACGTATATCCGTTGAGTATCCAAACATTTCCGATAGTGGAACTTCAGCATCGATAACTTCTTTATCTTGCTTAACACCCATTGAATGGATCTTTCCACGTTTCATATTAATGTCTGAAATAATATCACCTGTGTAGTCAGACGGAGTTACAATTTCAAGGCTCATTTTTGGCTCTAATAAAGATAAACCTGCTTTTCGGCATGCGGACCTAAAAGCATTAGAGGCAGCAATTGCATAAGCCACTTCAGATCCTTCTTCTTCATTAAGTTCTGCGGCCACTAGTCTAGCCTTAATATTAATAAATGGGTAACCGGCCAAAGCGCCTCCCATTGAAGTATCTTTAATACTTTTTTCTATAGCATCAATAAATTCTTGTGGTAAATCTCTTTTAGTTAATTTTGTCTCAAATAAAACGCCAGCTTGCGAGTCTGCTTGTTCAACTTCAATAACGGCATTACCAAACACCATCTTTCCAGCTTGTTCGCGGTGGAAAGTATCCGTCTCTTTAGCAGTACTAGTGATACTTTCACGGTATGATACTTGTGGATCACCCACACGAATACCAACTTTAAACTCACGCTCAAGACGATCACAAATAATTTCTAGGTGAAGCTCGCCCATTCCAAAGATTAAAAGTTGACCAGTTTCTTTATTATGTTGGTACGAGAATGATGGATCCTCAAGCTTAAGCTGATTTAATGAATTCATTAGCTTCTTTTCATCATTTGTTGTTTTTGGCTCAATCGCAACAGAAATAACAGATTCAGGAAAATCCATTAAATCAAAAATGATTGTACGGTTTTCAGCACATAGAGTTTCACCTGTAACTGTTTCTTTTAAACCAGAAATTGCAATAATATCTCCAGCCTTTGCTTCTTGTAATTCTGTTCTCTTATCTGCGTGCATTTGTAGAATCTTATTTATTCTTTCACGCTTACCTTTGTGAGGATTATAAACCTGAGCTCCAGACTTAATTGTACCAGAATAAATTCTAAAAAATGTTAATGAACCCACGAACGGATCAGTAGCAATCTTGAAAGCAATTCCAGAAAATGCATCCTCAGTATCAGGCTTTCTAACTTCTTCTTTATCGTGATTTTTACCATTAACACCTTTAACTTCACCACGATCAATAGGTGAAGGAAGGTAGTCACAAACTGCATCGAGCAATGGTTGTACACCTTTATTTTTAAATGCTGATCCACAAAGAACAGCTACAAACTCATGATTAATAACTGCATCTCTAATAGCGGTGATGAGTCTTTCATTAGTAATCTCTTCACCAGACAGGTAGTCCTCAGCTAATTGGTCATCATAATCAGCCAGAGTCTCAATTAACTCTTCTCTTGCCATTTGAGCTTCGTCTTGAAGATCTTCCGGAATATCTTCAACAACTACTGTTGAACCAAGGTCCTCATCTTTGAAAAGAAGAGCCTTCATTCTAACGACATCAACCATGCCTTTAAATACATCTTCAGCTCCAATTGGAAGCTGAATCGCCGCTGCTGTCTTACCTAACTTCTCTCTTATTTCATCGAGGCACATTTGAAAATCGGCCCCAACTCTATCCATTTTATTAACAAATGCAATCCTTGGCACTTTGTACTTATCTGCCTGTCCCCACACAGTCTCAGATTGAGGCTCTACACCGGCCACAGCATCGAATACACCAACAGCTCCATCTAAAACCCTTAACGCCCTCTCAACCTCAATAGTGAAGTCAACGTGGCCTGGAGTATCAATGATATTAATATTCGCTTTATTCCAAGTGCAAGTTGTCGCAGCTGAAGTAATTGTAATCCCACGCTCTTGCTCTTGAACCATCCAGTCCATAGTTGCAGCACCATCGTGAACCTCACCAATCTTGTGGCTTTTTCCCGTGTAGTAGAGAATACGTTCAGTTGTCGTCGTTTTACCCGCATCAATATGCGCCATAATTCCGATATTACGAATATTTTCTAAACTCATACAAAGTCCTTAAAAATTAAATTTTGCAGACATATAATTAACATAAATATGGAATTTTAGATAGAAATAAAACCTTAATGACTAAAAGGTCTTATAAAAAGAAAGGCTCCCGTAGGGAGCCTTTTATTAGTATATTATGGACTTTATTGCTTATTTTCGAACTACCACTTAAGGTGTGCAAAAGCTTTGTTAGCTTCGGCCATTTTGTAAGTGTCTTCACGCTTCTTAACAGCGCCACCTCTACCTTGAGAAGCATCGATGATCTCATCAGATAGTTTCTCAACCATAGTTCTTCCACCACGATTTCTAGCATAGTCTCTCAACCATCTTAGAGCTAGTGATTGTCTTCTGTTATTTCTAACTTCAACTGGAATTTGGTAAGTTGCACCACCAATACGACGAGACTTAACCTCAACCGCTGGCTTAATGTTAGAAAGGGCCTTTTTAAATACCTTTAATGGCTCTTCACCAGTCTTTGATTCAACTCTTTGAAGTGCACCATAAAAGATTTTTTCAGCAACAGATTTCTTTCCGTCTTTCATAAGTGCGTTTACACACTTAGCAACTACAACGTCTTGAAAGATCGGATCTGGAAGTACTTCTCTCGTCTGTGCTCTATGTTTTCTACTCATATTTTTTCTCCTTCACCGGAAACAGCTAAAACTGATCGATTACTCACCTCATGCCATGACGCAATCGGTGTCACAATTAGTTAACTAAAAATTATTTCTTTGGTCTCTTACAACCGTACTTAGATCTTCTCTGTCCTCTTTTATCAACACCTTGGCAATCTAGTGTACCTCTAATAGTGTGATAACGAACCCCTGGAAGGTCTTTTACTCTACCACCACGAATCATAACGATCGAGTGTTCTTGTAGATTGTGTCCTTCACCACCAATGTATGAAGTAACTTCAAATCCACTTGTTAGTTTTACTCTACAAACCTTTCTCATCGCTGAGTTTGGTTTCTTAGGAGTAGTTGTATATACTCTTGTACATACACCGCGTCTTTGAGGACACGCTTTTAAGGCAGGTGACTTAGTTTTTTCAACTTTATCAGTTCTACCTTTTCTAATTAATTGGTTAATCGTAGGCATTTCCGCTCCTTAACTACAACAATATTTCCACAATAAAAATAGGCTTTTCAGCCCATAATAAACTATAGAGGGATGGTGTAACACACCACCCCTCAATTAAGCAAGTTTTTATAGCATAAGTGTAGAAGTTTCTTCTAGAGAATCATCTTCTTCAACAAATGCTTCGTAATCACGATACTTAGAGATACCTGATCCAGCAGGAATCAGACGACCCATAAGTACGTTTTCCTTAAGACCACGTAATAAATCTTTTTTACCTTCAAGCGATGCCTGAGTTAAGATTTTAGTTGTCTCTTGGAAAGATGCAGCTGATAAGAATGAATCAGTCGATAGAGCAGCCTTAGTAATACCAAGTAAAACTGGTCTTGCTTGAGCTGGCTCATATCCATCAGCAACTAGCTGCTCATTAGTTGTAAGTAGTTCTGCTTTAGTTACAGAGTCACCAACAACAAATGTCGAGTCACCTGGATCAGTTACTTCAACCTTCTTCAGCATTTGAGATACAATTACCTCAATGTGCTTATCATCGATATCTACACCTTGTAGACGGTATACAGCTTGAATCTCATCAACGATGTAACCTGCAAGTTCTTTAATACCAAGTACTCTTAGGATATCGTGTGGGTTAGCTGGCCCATCCATAATAGCTTCACCTGAACGGATATAGTCACCTTCGTTTACAGTTACATAACGTCCCTTAGGAATTGTGTAAACGACTGGATCAGATCCATCTTCAGGTCTAATTAGAATTCTTCTAGAACCTCTAACTTCAGCACCAAATTCGATTGTACCAGTTACATCAGCAATCTGAGATGCTTGAGCTGGTTTTCTTGCTTCGAAAAGCTCAGCAACTCTTGGAAGACCCCCTGTAATATCTTTTGTTTTCGTAGTTTCACGAGAAACTTTAGATAGTACGCTACCAACTTCAACTTCATCACCTTCAGTAACAGTTAGTGTCGCACCAACTTGAAGTCTGTATGAAGCTTGACGGTTTGTTCCAGGAACAATAATAGGGTTTCCATCAGCATCAAGAATTGTCATTCTTGGTTGAAGTGAAGGATCTTTAGTTTCAGTTACAGTTCTTTGAGTAAGACCTGTTACCGAGTCAGTTTGCTCAGCAAGAGTTGCACCAACTACAAGGTCTTCAAATTTAACTGTACCAGCAACTTCAGTAAGAAGTGGAATCGCAAACGGGTCCCACTCAATCAGAGTGTCCCCTACGTTTACTTCGCTACCTTCAGTAAAGTGAAGTTTTGATCCGTAGATTGCTGGATATTTTTCTTTTTCAACACCACGAGCATCTTTAATGATAAGCTCACCAGTCTTATTCATAACAAGAAGACCAGTTGGAGTTTCAACAGTTACAACATTGTTATAGACAACCTTACCAGAAGTACGAACTGTTGTTTTATTTACTTGTGCACCAGCTGTTGCTGTACCACCAACGTGGAATGTACGCATTGTAAGCTGTGTACCAGGCTCACCAATTGACTGAGCAGCGATAACACCAACTGCTTCACCAACAGAAACCATTGTACCTCTTGCAAGGTCACGTCCGAAACAGGCCGCACAGAAACCATGTCTTTCGTTACAAGTAAGAACAGATCTAACTTTGATTTGGTCAACTTCTTTCTCTTCTAGTAACACTAGGTCTTTTTCAGTTAGTAGGTGACCTGTTGGAAGAACTTCATTACCTTCTGCAGAGATAACTGGAGCTGCTGTTACACGCCCCATTGCTCTAGAAGCAACGTGCTCAACAACCTCACCTGACTCAATACGAGAAGTTAGTGTAATTCCATCAGTTGTTCCACAATCTTCATTTCTGATAATACCATCTTGAGCAACGTCTACCAGACGTCTTGTAAGGTAACCAGAGTTAGCTGTCTTAAGGGCAGTATCGGCTAGACCTTTACGTGCACCGTGTGTAGACGTGAAGTATTGTAGTGCCGATAGACCTTCACGGAAGTTTGAAGTAATTGGCGTTTCAATAATTTCACCAGATGGCTTGGCCATTAGACCCCTCATGGCAGCAAGCTGTCTCATCTGCTGAGCAGAACCCCTTGCACCTGAGTTTGCCATCATATAAAGAGCGTTGAATGAAGGAGCGTAAATTGGCTCTTCACCATCTTTATCTGAAGTAAATTCATCAGTTGAAATCTTCTCAAGCATAACCTTAACAAGTTTTTCAGTTGTTTGAGACCAAACATCAACAACCTTGTTATATCTCTCACCATTAGTGATCGAACCTTCGTTATACTCTTCAGTAATCCCATGAACTTCATCATGAGCTTCTTTAAGGATTCCTTCTTTTTCTGAAGGGATTTCCATATCAACAACGTTAATAGAAATACCAGCTTTTGTAGCATTACTATAACCAAGTTGCATAAGACCATCAGCAAGAAGAACAGTATCCTTTTCAGATCCTCTTCTATAAGCAAGGTCAAGAAGCTTAACTAGTTCTTTCTTACCAAGAATGATGTTTACGTCTTCGAAATTTAAACAAGTTGGAACGATATCAAATACAAATGTACGTCCAACAGTTGTTTCGTAAACTTCTCCACCAATACGTACTTTAATTGGTGCTTGTAGGTGTAGGTTACCTGAGTGGTAAGCAAACTGAGCTTCTTCCTTAGAAGAAAAAGTTTTCCCGTATCCACGAGCATATGGTCTAACACGAGTCATGTAGTAAAGACCAAGTACGATATCCTGAGATGGAGTAATAATTGGTGAACCATCTTTTGGAGAAAGAATATTATTTGTCGACATTGCAAGAACACGACACTCAATTTGAGCTTCTAGTGATAGAGGAACGTGAACGGCCATCTGGTCACCGTCGAAGTCGGCGTTGAATGCAGTACAAACTAGAGGGTGAAGACGGATTGCCTTACCTTCGATAAGTACAGGTTCGAAACCTTGGATACCAAGTCTGTGAAGAGTTGGTGCACGGTTAAGAAGTACTGGGTGTTCTTGTACAACTTCTTCTAGGATATTCCATACTTCTTCTTTTTGTTGCTCAACCATACGCTTAGCAACTTTAATAGTAGTACAGTGTCCTTTTTCAATTAACTTGTTGTAAATAAATGGCTTGAAAAGCTCAAGTGCCATTAGCTTTGGAAGACCACACTGGTGAAGTCTTAAGCTTGGACCAACAACGATTACAGAACGTCCCGAGTAGTCAACACGCTTACCAAGAAGGTTTTGACGGAAACGACCTTGCTTACCTTTAAGCATATCTGAAAGTGATCTAAGTGGACGCTTGTTAGCACCAGTAAATACCTTTCCACGACGACCATTATCGAATAGAGCATCTACTGCTTCTTGAAGCATTCTCTTTTCGTTTCTGATGATGATTTCAGGAGCATTAAGTTCTTTAAGTCTTCTTAGACGGTTGTTTCTGTTGATGACACGTCTGTATAGATCGTTAAGATCTGAAGTTGCAAAACGCCCAGCTTCTAGAGGAACTAGAGGTCTTAAGTCAGGTGGAAGAATAGGAATAACATCCATCATAAACCACTCTGGCTTGTTTTCAGACTTCATAAGAGATTCAACAACTCTTAGTCTCTTAACAAACTTAGTTCTTGCCATTTCAGTTGTTGCGTTAGCAAGACCACGTCTTAGGTTTTTATTTTCAAGATCAATATCAAGCTTTGAAAGAAGCTCTTGAACTATTTCTCCACCCATTCCAGCTTCGAAATCAATTCCTTGATCCTTTAGTTCCCAATATTGTTGCTCAGAAATTACGCGACCTACATCAAGACCACCTTCAACACCATCAGTTGCTGAAGCAGTTACGATATACGCTTCGTAATAAAGAACTTTTTCTAGTTCTTTAAGAGAAAGGTTAAGAAGAGCTGCCATTCTTGATGGAAGTGAACGAAGGAACCAAATATGAGCAACAGGAGTTGCTAATTCGATATGCCCACATCTTTCACGACGTACTTTAGAAAGTGTAACTTCAACACCACACTTCTCACATACAACACCTCTGTGCTTCATTCTCTTATACTTACCACAGATACATTCGTAATCTTTTACTGGTCCGAAAATCTTTGCACAGAATAAACCGTCTCTTTCTGGTTTATAAGTTCTATAGTTAATAGTTTCTGGTTTTTTTACTTCACCAAATGACCACTCCCTGATCGTATCAGGAGATGCAAGCTTGATAGATACACCTTCAACGCTTACTGGATCTTTTGGCTTATCAAAAAAGTTTAAAAGGTCTTTCATTTTTTTATGCCCTCTTAATATACGGCAGGACTAAGCCTGCCATAAATTAACGAATAGATTCTTCGATTCTGTCTTCTTCAAGTTTAACATCTAGACAAAGTGCTTGTAGCTCTCTGATTAGAACGTTGAACGACTCTGGAAGACCTGGTTCTAGTACTTGCTCACCCTTAACGATTGACTCATACATTCTCGTTCTACCGATAACGTCATCTGACTTAACAGTTAAGAACTCTTGAAGAGTATAAGCTGCACCGTATGCCTCAAGTGCCCAAACTTCCATTTCCCCAAGTCTCTGACCACCAAACTGAGCCTTACCACCAAGTGGTTGCTGAGTTACAAGTGAATAAGGACCTGTCGAACGTGCGTGAAGCTTTTCGTCTACAAGGTGGTGTAGTTTAAGCATGTACATAACACCAACAGTAACGTCCTCAGCGAAAGCATCACCCGTCTTTCCATCAAATAGTGTTGTTTTACCATTTGATTCAAGATCTGCTAGCTCAAGCATTTCTCTGATATCTGCTTCTGAAGCACCATCAAATACTTTAGTTGAGAAACGAACACCGCTAGTAAGTTTCTTAGCAAGGGCCATAACAACATCATCTGCCGCAGACTTTAACCAAGCTTCAACTTCTGGTGTCTTATAGATTTTGTAAATGAAATCCTTAATCTCATGAACTTTCATTTGCTCTTCAAGCATAACCTTGATTTTTTCACCAAGACCACGTCCGGCCCATCCAAGGTGAAGCTCAAGTAGCTGTCCGATGTTCATACGAGAAGGTACCCCTAGTGGGTTAAGTACGATTTCAACAGGTGTACCATCAACTAGGTAAGGCATATCTTCACGTGGAACTACGTTTGAGATAACCCCTTTGTTACCGTGACGACCGGCCATCTTATCACCTGGCTGAAGCTTACGCTTAATCGCTACGTATACAGTAATCTTTTTGATTACACCTGGAGGAAGTTCATCACCTCTATGAAGTTTTGCAATCTCATCAGTTGTCTTAGCTCTAACTCTATTGATCTTGTTTCTAACGTCTGCAAAGTACTCAGATAGTTTTTCTTCAAGTTCAGCTTGTAGAGGTAGATAACCAATTAGCTCAAATGGAATTGATGCTAGTACTTCTCCCGTAATCTCAGTTCCTTTAGAAAGTAGTTCTGCTGAACCATCTTCAGAAACAAGTACGTCAGTAACTTTTGCACCTTTAAGCATATCTGCAATCTTAAGAATTGCAGAAGTTTGGATTGCTTTAATTTCAATTCTTTCATCTCTTCTAAGAAGAGTTGTCTCTTGCTCGATAATGTCCTTAGATCTTGCACAAAGCTCAACACCTTCACGAGTGTAAACTCTTGCATCAATTACTGTACCGTAAACAGATGAAGGAACTCTTAGTGAAGTATCTTTTACATCACCGGCTTTATCACCGAAGATAGCTTTAAGAAGTTTTTCTTCTGGAGAAAGTTGAGTTTCACCCTTAGGTGTAATCTTACCAACTAGGATATCACCTGGCTTAATGATAGCACCAACTCTAACGATACCTGCTTCATCAAGGTCTTTAAGAGACTCTTCTGAAACGTTAGGAATATCGCGAGTGATTTCTTCTTTACCAAGTTTAGTATCACGAGCTTCAACTTCGAATGCTTCGATGTGAACTGAAGTAAATACGTCTTTTGCAAGAAGATCTTCAGAGATCAGGATCGAGTCTTCGTAGTTATAACCACCCCATGGCATGAATGCTACAAGTGGGTTTTGCCCAAGTGCTAAGTCACCATTGTCAGTACCTGGTCCGTCAGCAAGTACGTCACCTTTCTTAACAATGTCACCTTCAGTAACAAGAGCTTTTTGGTTATTACAAGTGTTCTGGTTAGTTCTTTGATATTTAACAAGCTTGTAAATATCAACACCAGATTCACCATCTTTAAAATTATCTCTTTGGATAACGATTCTGTTTGAATCAACAAAGATTACGCGTCCATTGTCATTAGCTACAAGTACCGCACCAGAGTCTCTAGCAACGATTCTTTCTGTACCTGTACCAACAATAGGAGCTTCAGTTTTAACAACAGGCACGGCCTGTCTCATCATGTTCGATCCCATCAGGGCACGGTTGGCATCATCGTGCTCAAGGAAAGGAATAAGAGATGTTGCAACTGAGATCATCTGAGTTGGAGAAACGTCCATTAGGTTAACTTCTGAAGCATCAACAAGTGTGAATTCACCAGAAGCACGAGCAGCTACCTGCTCACCTACAAGTTGTCCATCTTTGATATTATTTGCATCGATCTGAGCGATTACTTTACCTTCCTCTTGGAAAGCTGTGAAATACTCAACATCACCAATTTTTTGGTCTTCACCAATTGTTAGGTATGGAGTTTCAATGAAACCGTATTCAGAAACTTTTGCAAATGTTGCAAGAGATGTAATTAGACCAATGTTTGGTCCTTCAGGAGTCTCAACCGGACACATTCTTCCGTAGTGAGTAACGTGAACGTCACGAACTTCGAATGATGCTCTTTCTCTCGTAAGACCACCTGGCCCAAGAGCTGAAAGACGACGCTTGTGAGTAACTTCTGAAAGTGGGTTCGTTTGATCCATGAACTGTGAAAGTTGTGATGAACCAAAGAATTCCTTAACGGCAGCAGCAACTGGCTTTTGGTTTACAAGATCGTATGGCATCATTGTATCAATTTCTTGAATTGCCATTCTTTCTTTAACCGCTCTTTCCATACGTACTAGACCAACTCTAAATTGGTTTTCAAGTAGTTCACCTACAGGTCTAACACGTCTGTTACCTAAGTGGTCAATATCATCAACTCGACCTTTACCGTTGTTAAGTTCAACAAGGTACTGGATAGTTGTATTGATATCTTCTTTAGTAAGTACAGTGTTCTCAACTGGAACATCTGTCTTAAACTTATAATTGATTTTCATACGACCAACACGAGATAGGTCATATCTTTCTTCGTCGAAGAAAAGTCCTTGGAAAAGAACTTCAGCAGCTTCAACTGCAGGTGGCTCACCTGGTCTTAATCTTTCGAAGATTTTAAGAAGCGCATCTTCTTTTGTGTCAGTCTTATCTAGTAGAAGAGTGTTTCTAATCTGATCACCAAAGTTAATCATGTCAATATAAAGACATTCAACTTCAGTTACACCAGCAGCAACAAGCTCTTGAATCTTTGCTTCAGAAAGTGCTTCATTAGCTAAACAGATTACTTCACCAGTTGACTCATTAAAAATATCTTTAGCAGCAACTTTACCAACAACTTCTTCAAGTTGAGCTGGAATTTCAGTTACACCTGCTTCAGTTAATCTTTTAATTGAAGCTTTAGAGAATTTCTTCCCTTTTCTAACGATAGCCTTACCAGTCTTTGGATCAAGTACGTCATTAGTAGCACGAGTTCCAGTCATTAAAGATAGGTCTAGAGATCTTACGAACTCACCATCTTTAGCAAACTTGATTGTTTCCATGTGGTAGAACATATCAAGAATTTCTTCTGTACTGTAACCTAGAGCCTTAAGAACAACAGTTGCGTGTAGCTTTCTCTTTCTATCAATTCTAGCAAATAGAATGTTCTTGTGATCGAATTCGAAATCTAGCCAAGAACCTCTGTGAGGAATAATTCTTGCAGAATAAAGAAGCTTACCGCTTGAGTGCTTCTTTCCACCATCGTGTTCGAATACGATACCAGGAGATCTGTGAAGCTGAGAAACAATAACTCTCTCAGTTCCGTTATATACAAAAGAACCAGTCTCTGCCATCAGAGGAATGTTTCCTAAGTAAACTTCCTGTTCTTTGATTGAAGAAACAGTTCTTTGTTCATTACCATCTTTGTCGACAGCTACATCATAGAATACTAGACGAACAACGACCTTAAGTGGCGCTTCATACGATAGGCCTCTTTGACGACACTCTTTTACAGTGTACTTAGGTTGTTCTAGTGAGTAGCTTACAAACTCTAACGATACAGTTTTGTTAAAGTCGTGGATTGGAAATACAGAATTGAAAACAGCCTGTAATCCCATTTCTTCTCTTTGAGAAGGAGGTACGTCCTTTTGAAGGAAATCATCATAGGACTTCTTTTGTAGAAGCATGAGTGGAGGTGTCTCTAACACAGATGGTGTTGAGGCAAAGTTCTTACGAAACCACTCGTTTGGTCTAAAAACCTCAGTCATTATGGTTCTCCCGGGTTTTAATTGTTTTAACGTGCACGTATATTTTTTAGTTACTTAATAACTTTTTTTTTCGGTTTTTACAAACGCAAAAAAGGTGTGAAGATCGCTAAATCTCCACACCTGTATTTTTTAATTTTTTATGCGATGAGCAAGAGGCTTAAATTACTTAAGCTCAACCTTTGCACCAGCAGCTTCAAGTTTTTTCTTGATTTCTTCTGCTTCGTCTTTAGAAACTGCTTCTTTAACAGTCTTTGGAGCACCTTCAACCATTTCTTTTGCTTCCTTAAGACCTAGACCAGTGATTCCTCTAACTTCTTTAATAACGTTGATTTTCTTAGCACCTGCTTCAGCAAGAACAACGTCAAATTCAGTTTTTTCTTCAGCAGCACCACCAGCAGCAGCTCCACCAGCAACAGCTACAGGAGCAGCTGATACACCAAATTTTTCTTCAAGTTCTTTAACTAGCTCAGCTACTTCAAGAACAGTCATGTTTGAGATTTTTTCAATTAATTGATCATTTGTAATAGACATATATAACTCCTAAAAATTTAAAATAACTTTAACTCTAACTTTGTTAATTACTACTCTGCAGATTCTTCAGCTGCAACTGGCGCAGCTTCAACGCCTGCTTCCTTCTGCTCTTTAATTGCATTAAGAACTCTAGCAAATGCTGAGATCGGTGCATTAAATGTCGCAAGAAGA
Source organism: Bacteriovorax sp. BAL6_X (assembly GCF_000443995.1). NCBI lineage: Bacteria > Pseudomonadati > Bdellovibrionota > Bacteriovoracia > Bacteriovoracales > Bacteriovoracaceae > Bacteriovorax > Bacteriovorax sp. BAL6_X. Next base: position 3,961 of record NZ_AUMC01000004.1, on the reverse strand, counting down.
GTACCAAGCATCTCATCACGAGATGGTAGGTCTGCAATTGCTTTTACTTCTGCTGCTGTAAGTGCTTTACCATCAAGTAAACCACCTCTAAGTTCTACTAGTTCAAACGTTTTTCCACATTCTTTTAGTGCCTTAGCAACGGCTGGTGCTTCGTCAAATGCGAAAGCAACAGCTTGCGTACCTTTAAGACCAGAAAGTAATTCTTCTGCATCTGTTCCGGCCGCTGCCTTAGAAAAAAGTGTGTTACGAGTAACAACTAGTGCTCCACCCGCTTCGCGGACAGATTTTCTTAGAGCTGTGGCGTCATTAGATGGTAGTCCAATAACGTTTGTTAGAAAGATAGCGTTGGCATCAGTGATCTTCTTTTTAAGACCATCGATGATAACGTCTTTCTCTGCTCTAGTTAACATCGTTTACCTCCTAAACTATTGGAGGGAGATTTCATGCAGGCTTTATGTAGCTTCAAACTTGTTCAGCAGCTACACCGACAATCATCAACCCCTTATTATTTTGCTGCGATAGATGCAGCTTCTAAAGTATCAATTTTAAGTCCTGGCCCCATAGTCGTACTTAAAGTAAGTGACTTAAGGTATGTACCTTTTGCAGAAACAGGCTTAGCTTTAATGATTGCTGTAACCATTGTGTCGATATTCTTTCTTAAATCTTCATTTGAGAAAGATGACTTACCAACTGGAACGTGGATGATACCATTCTTTTCAGTTCTGTATTCAACTTTACCAGCTTTTTGCTCTTTAACTGCATTTTCAACATTAGGAGTAACTGTTCCTAATTTTGGGTTAGGCATTAGACCTCTAGGTCCTAGGATTCTTGCAACACGACCAAGTTTACCCATCATGTCTGGAGATGCGATAACTCTATCAAAGTCAAGCCATCCACCTGCGATTTTAGCAACGATATCGTCACCACCAACGTAATCTGCACCAGCTGCTTCAGCCTTAGCTACGTTGTCACCAGATGTAATAACACAAACTTTTACTGACTTACCTGTACCAGCTGGAAGTGCAAGTGCACCTCTGATCATTTGGTCAGCGTGTCTTGGATCTACACCAAGTCTGAACGCAAGATCTACAGTTTCATCAAATGATGCGAATTTTACTTCTTTAGCAAGGTTAATCGCTTCATCAATTGTGTAATTCTTAGTTGTATCTACTTTTGCAAGTGCTTCTGTATATTTTTTTGATTTCTTAGCCATTGTAACACCTCTTAGTAATCTAGTTTGATACCAGCTGAACGACATGAACCTTCGATGATTCTTTCTGCTGCTTCTTGAGTAGCTGCTGTTAAGTCTGGTCTTTTCGCTTCAACAATTTCTTCAATGATTTTCTTAGATACTGTTGTTACAACTTCTGTTCCTGGCTTCTGTGCCCCTCTCTTAAGCTTAAGCTTATCTTTAAGTAGGTATGAAGCTGGAGGTGTCTTAGTTACAAATGTAAAAGAACGGTCAGAGTATACTGTAATGATTGTTGGAAGCATTACACCTGCGTCTTTTTGTGTCTTTGCATTAAAAGCTTTACAGAATTCCATGATGTTTACACCTTTTTGACCTAGTGCCGGCCCAACTGGTGGTGATGGGTTTGCTTTCCCACCTGGAATTTGTAGCTTAATGAAACCTGTGATTTTCTTAGCCATAAATTTCTCCTGCGAACTTTAGTTCTACCAACGGTTATTAATTTTTTTCAACCTGAGAAGCATCTAATTCTACTGGTGTTGGTCGACCAAATATAGAAACGTTTACTTTCAGTTTTCCATTTTCATTTACAGATTCAATTGTACCGATAAATGAAGCGAAAGGTCCTTCGATAACCTTAACTTCTTCACCTTCAGAGAAGTCCACAGTTGTACGTGTCTTCTTGAAACCACCAGTTGATTGACCTGTCATATATGCTGCCTCTTCATCTGATAAAGGGGCCGGTTTGTCAACAGTTCCGCCAACAAATCCTGTAATTTTGTCAGTGTCTTTTACTAAGTGCCAAGTATTCTCATTCATAAGCATATGAATTAAGACGTAACCTGGGAAAAGCTTCTTAGTAATAGTTCTTTTTCTTCCACCTGCGTGAGAAGTTACTTTTTCTTCTGGTACTACGATCTCACCAAAAGAGTCAGTTAGCTTATAGTTAACAATTCTTTCACGAAGAGTTTTTTGAACTTTGTTCTCTTGACCAGTAAGAGTCTTTGCAATGTACCAACGAAAGTTAGGATTAACAGTAGCTTCACCCTCTGATGATTCTGCGGCCATTTCTTCATTAGTTAGTTCTTTTTCTGTTTCGTTATTATCAACCATTTTTATCTCACTTAAATTAATTAAAGGTATAAATTAAAGAATAATGCTTAGTAGTTGTCTGAATGAATAGTCTACTAAAACGAAAATTCCACTAACAATGCTTAGTGCGATCACTAAACCAATTGTCGTTTTTAAAACGTCATCTTTGTTAGGCCATACAACTTTTACAAGTTCAGCATAAACATCCTCTAGTAAAGTTGATGCATTTTTGTTCTTAGCAATTACCAAGAAAACAATAAGACCAACCACAATTCCAGCAACTTGTACTGTGATTGGGAAGTTTGGAACTTTTGCTTCAAGATCAAACCACTCACTTAATTGTTCGAGGAATCTAATAGTAATAAAACCACAAATTGCACTTACGGCAGCAACAAAAGCGTTAATCCATTTCTTGCTGTCTTCACTCTTAATGAGGGACATCTCAAATCCTTTTTTTACCTAAATTAAACGTATAAGTAACAGATTATATCCCTTAATTAACATGGTTTGGCAAGAGCTAACGCAAAAATAGGACAAATTTGCAGTCAAAATAAATAATATTTGGGAAAGTGGCGGGCGCATAAGGATTCGAACCTTAAACCTACTGATTTGGAATCAGCCGCTCTACCAATTGGAGCTATACACCCTTAGTGATTATGGATTGATAAGTTACCCAAAAAGGCCTTCCCCGTCAATCTCTTATTACTATAAATATTTCCATAATATTGAACAGAGTTCAAACAAAAGGTAGTGTAACGAATCGCAAAAGCGACATTTAATTTTATTGGAGAGAATAACAACATGAAGTATTTAGTACTATTAATGCTTACACTTAATGCCAATGCAGCAATTTTCGTTTCTAATACGTGCTCTGAAGATCAAAAAGAAATGCTTATCAAAGACACGCAAAAATCACGTGCGGACATGAAAAGCATCATTAAAGACCTTAGACAGTATAAAAAACAAAACCCATACATGAACAACAATATTGAAAAGAAAATCAATAAGGCCATCGTAGTTATGAAGTGTTCTCTTGCAAGAACATATTGGACTAAACATAAATGTGTTGAACCATACGGTGGAGCGATCGCTTACACATACGCTGTTATTGGAAAAACTGTCTACATTACACCAAGCTATTGGGATTACGATATTGAAGGTCGTCAAGGGATCGTCCTACACGAATTAACTCATAAATGTGGGACTGGTGACGCAGATTATTTCTGGACACATAAACCTAAAGACACTAACGGTACACCTTGGTCAGATATTGCTGATACATACCGCTACTGGCAACAAAATGGGACATGTATTCCAGAGCTCGATTGTTAAAAAAATTATTTAAAATTTAGGCATAAAAAAAGGGGAGCATGTGCTCCCCTTCCTTATATCTTGAATATTTAAAATATTAGTCAAGAATTTCAGATACTGTACCAGCACCGATTGTTCTACCACCCTCACGGATTGCGAACTTAAGACCTTTTTCCATCGCGATTGGAGTAATTAGCTCTACTGCGAAAGAAGTGTTGTCACCTGGCATTACCATTTCAACACCGTCTGCAAGTGTAATATCACCTGTTACGTCTGTTGTTCTGAAGTAGAACTGTGGTCTATAACCTTTGAAGATTGGAGTGTGACGTCCACCTTCGTCTTTTGAAAGGATATATACTTCACAGTTAA
>NZ_AUMC01000003.1:600000-867608 GCF_000443995.1 Bacteriovorax sp. BAL6_X | reverse complement strand
AGGACATTTAAACCTTCTCTTTCTAATTTTAAGGAAAACCTGTTTGTCACGAATAGGTGTATCTTTGATGTTTACATAGACATGATCGTAAACTTTATAAGACTTTGTTGCACACTTTGGGCAGACTTCAAAAGTAGATTGCTTAATGGCCTCAAATTCAATCGTATGATTTGTGAGGTTACGTTTTTTGATAAATTTGACTTCAGGTAGGGATAAAAACTTGTTAAACTTATACTCAAGCATGGGTATTTCCTTTGTTCAAAATTGTTTGTGGTAAAACTATTTTAAACGAGAATATCCATGTTTATTTTGTGGGGTAAATTAGTCTTGTATTAAGGTTTCCACTGCGAACCGAGAAGACCCACTATTGTTGAGTTAGTTAAGTATTTAAAATATCGGGATTTTTGAACTAGTTCTTTAAAATTATTACCTTATTTTGAGTAACTTAAAATTTCCCTGCTGACTTACTGAAATTACGTTTATAAATTAATGTTCATTGCTAAAACTTATAATTTCTACAACAATACAACACGCACGCTAACAAAAAAGTATCACGTACCGAAATGAAATGAGTTACGATATCTTAAAAAAACTTAAATATAGGTAAGAAATATGAATGATCAAAGCAATCGCAAGAAAGACCCTTTAGAGGGCGTGACTTTAAAAATGATGTTAACAGATGTTATTAATCTCTTTGGCTGTAAAGAGATCTATGAAATGACTGAGATCAATAGTTTCAATGATGAACCTCCTATGTTTAATAAAATTTTAAAATTTATTAGAAAGAATCCATGGGCCATTCAAAAGATTGAAAAGATGTATCGTGGTAACTTAGAAACGATAGAGAAAATGAAGCGCGAAGGAACAGTATCAAAGAAAGACCTTGCCCTTGGAAGTGGAACAGGTGGCCGTAAGACAAAGTTTTAAAGGCTATATCAAGAGAAGCACGAGAACTTATTTCTTATACCAAAAAGTACTCACACTAGGTCTTTTATTTTATGGTTTTTTAACTCTGAGAGAAAAGCATTTGTAGCCTTATTTAGCATATTTTTAAGTTTGCACTTTGGGCTCAAAGTGCATGTATTTTTTTCAGAATTAAAGCACTCGACAATATCAAAGTCTTCGACTTGAGAAACAAGTTCGCCAATTGATTTGTCTTCGAACTCTTTGTTGAATTCAATACCACCCTTTGGGCCTAGGGTTGAAATTACGTACCCAAGCTCAGAAAGCTTATTTACTGCAACGCTCAAATGATTCTTAGAAATATTATAACTATCTGCAATATCTTGAATTCTCACTTTCCCCTCATTTAATTGAAGGTAAATTAAAACTCTGAGGCAATAGTCAGTTTTTGTCCTTAATCGCATATATTATTTATGCCATTCATATTTTATATTTACAATGATATATTTTAAATATATTAATATATATAAAATATATCATATATGTGAGGTTGTATGAAAAAGTATTGGTGGACACTGGTCTTTGTTCTTGTAGGAACATTTACGATTTTAGGTTTTTTTGGAAGTGAGGTATATAAAAAGGCACCTCCTTTATACGAAAGTATTAACTCTAGCTCACAAGGAGCTATCTATACCAAAGACGACATTTTAGATGGACAAGAAGTATGGCAATCCATTGGAGGGCAACAAATTGGTTCAATCTGGGGACATGGAGCATATCAAGCTCCAGACTGGACGGCAGATTGGCTACATAGAGAACTTGTACATTACCAAATGATTTATAGCCAAAATAAGCTTGGAAAAAATTTTAATGATCTCTCTAAACAAGAAAAAATGCTTGTTAAAGCTTCAATGTTAGAAGACTACCGAGAGTCCAAAGTTATTAATGATAAGGTTTTTATCTCAGACATTAGATATCAAGCATATTTGAAGACTAAACAATATTATCTAAGTTTGTTCAGTAATGGACCAGAGCTGAGAGATACAAGAAAGGCCTATGCGATTCATGAAGAAGTTCTACCTTCTGCCGAGAGAAGAGAGAAAATGATGGCCTTCTTTCATTGGTCAACTTGGGCAGCTTCTGCAAATAGGCCGGGAGAAAATCATACTTATACTAATAACTGGCCACATGAGCCGCTAATAGACAATGTGCCAACAAGTGAAAATATTTTTTGGTCAATAATTTCAGTAATTCTACTCTTAACTTCTATTGGTTTTCTTGTTTGGTATTATGCATTTAAAAAAGAAGAAGATGACGTAAATCCTGATCTTCCAAGTAGTGATCCTCTTAAGAATTTTAAACTTACGCCTTCAATGAAGTCCCTTTGGAAGTATTGGGCCGTTGTGATCGTCCTTTTCATTCTTCAAATAGGGCTTGGAGGAATTCTTGCCCACTACACTGTTGAAGGTCAGGATTTTTATGGTTATCCATTGTCAAAGTTTTTACCATATACATTAGTAAGAACATGGCATATTCAAATTGCACTATTTTGGATTGCTACATCTTTTCTTGCTGCAGGTTTATTTATCGCTCCAATAATAAATAATGGGAAAGATCCAAAGTTTCAACGATTTGGAGTAAACTTTCTTTTTGGTGCATTACTTGTAGTTGTTTTTGGTTCGTTAACTGGGGAAGCTCTCGCTATTCACCAACTATTAGATTTTGATTTAAGTTTTTGGTTTGGTCATCAAGGTTACGAGTACGTTGATTTAGGAAGAGTATGGCAAATACTACTTTTAGTGGGACTAGGTGTTTGGCTAATTTTGATGTTAAGATGTATTGCCCCAGCACTTAAGATTGCTAATGATAATAAGCAATTACTTCTTTTATTTTCGGCTTCGACAATTGCAATTGGACTATTTTATGGAGGAGGTCTTTTTTACGGAGCAAGGACTCACATAAGTATAATGGAGTTTTGGCGATGGTGGGTCGTCCATCTTTGGGTTGAAGGATTTTTTGAAGTATTCGCCACAGTAGCGTTAGCATTTATTTTCGTTACACTTGGTCTAATAAAACCAAGGTCTGCAACTAAAGCATCATTACTATCGACATCGATATTTTTAATCGGTGGTATTCCAGGAACATTTCACCACTTATATTTTAGTGGGACTCCAATATCAATTAGTGCAATTGGTGCATGTTTTTCAGCTCTTGAAGTTGTTCCTCTTGTTCTAATTGGTTTTGAAGCATTTCATACATTTAAAGTTCAAAAGCTTACGAACTGGACAAAGAATTATAAATGGCCAATTACATTCTTTGTAGGTGTAGCATTTTGGAACCTAGTAGGTGCTGGAATATTTGGATTTTTAATAAATCCTCCAATTGCTCTTTATTATCTACAAGGATTAAATACAACTGCTGTTCATGCCCATGGCGCAACATTTGGTGTCTATGGCCTTCTTTCTCTTGGTCTAATTTTATTTATAGTACAAACAACATTTCAAGATCGAAAATGGAACGACAAAATAATGAGATATGGTTTTTGGGGAATGAATATAGGTCTAGGGCTAATGATTCTCTTAAGCCTTCTTCCTATCGGTTTGATTCAATTTGATGCGTCTTTAAAGGTTGGTCTATGGTACGCAAGAGGTAGTGAAGTGATGCAGTCAAATTTGATACAGGACCTGAGATGGTTAAGAGTTATAGGAGATGTGGTTTTTGCGATTGGCGCTATTTCTTATGCATTGGCGATATTAGATAAAACGGGCCTATACAAACTAAAGTCAAGTGAAGCGACATTTGACAGTGAATTGGTGATAGAGAACTAAAACGAAAAGGAGAATACTATGAAATTAGGAAAAAACAACTCCTTAGGAGAATGGGCCGCGTGCCATTCAAGTGCAAGTAGAGTCTTTATAAAAAATAACTTAGATTTTTGTTGTGAAGGAAACGTAAAATTAGAAGATGCCTGCATAGAGAATAATCTTGATATTGAAGAGTTAATAACAGAAATTCAGGAACACTCAAAAGATGTAGAAAGTCTTTTATGGAATGATATGCCCCCTGAAAAGCTTATCGATGAAATTTTAGAAAGGTTTCATAAAAAACATAGAAAGGACATAGAGTACTTAATTCCTCTAGCTAAAAAAGTCGAGTCGGTACACTCTGGAAATCCAGGGTGTCCAACTGGACTTTCTCTTTATTTAGAGAAGTTGATGTATGAGCTAGAAATGCATATGCAAAAAGAAGAAAAAATTCTTTTTCCTATCATAAAATCAGGTCAATCTTCAATGGCCCAAGGGCCGATTACAATAATGACACATGAGCATGTGAGTCATAGAGAGAGTCTACTTGAATTACGAAAACTAGCACACAACTTTAAGACCCCTGATGATGCATGTGGAAGCTGGATAAGCCTATACCAAGGAGCGCAAACCTTAGAACGTGAACTAATGGAACACATTGGAATAGAAAATAATATCTTATTCCCTAAAGCCTTAACTCGAGTTGATGGCTGTTGTGGAAGTTGTAGTTAGTAATCCAGAAAGATTATCAGCTCGTTTAACTTTTGTTACACCTCTGTTTTAACAAGGACATAAAATGAGTCTTGGCCTATCACACTCAATAAGTGAATCGAAGAACAGGCAAAAAATATATTTAGTTCAAAGGAAGAACTAATCTAAAACGTGCCCCTTGATTCTCTCCATAGCTAACGGCAGTCAAAGACCCTTGTAGTTGCTTAGCAAGGTTCGACGAGTTGTGTAATCCATATCCTTTTCCAAAACGGTTGGATTGTAGGCCAGGTTTGAAAAGAGTTTTATAGGCCTCTTTACTAAAGCCAACACCATTATCAAAAACTTCGATAATAAGTGTTTTGTCTTTCAATGATGCATGGATATCTATTTGTGATGGGTTTAGTGAACGTTCACAAGCAGTTTTTGCATTATTAAGTAGATTCATTAAGATTGTCAGTGTATTTCCATAGTCAATCTTAACCAACTCTTCAACATCGACATCTATATTAATATAATCAAGGTGATCCATTTCCAACATAGAAATGGCCTGTTCAATTAATTCTTTAACATTGACTGATTCAATAATATTCTTAGTTATACCATGCTCAAGATGAGTGACAAGAAGCTCTGAAACCGACTCCCCTTTCTTCTTAAGCGCCTTTACATCATTTCCTAATGCCTCAAACAGGTCTTCAGAAGATAAGATTTTTTTACGAAGTCTTCTATCCATACGGTAAATAACTGTCATTATTGATGTTATAGAGTTTCCAACATTATGTAGGATATTAGACATGATATCGGCCCGGCCTGCATTTCGAGCAGTATCAATTAGTTGTCTCTGAGCAGCTCGTAGTTCGTTACTTATCCCCTCAGCTTTTTCCTTTTCATTTATCAGTTCAATTGTTCTCTTTTGAACTTCATATTCAAGCTCAGAATTAAAGCGTGAAAGTCTCTCATACAGCTCTGAGTTCTCTAAAGAAATAGCAAGCTGCCCTACAAGCATATCAAGAAGTTCAAAGTGGCCTTTTGTAAATGCACCATTAATCTCATTATTTTCAAGATAAAGAATCCCTTTATCAGCAATTGAGACGACAAGTACAGAAAGGTTCTCTTTACTTGAAAAGTAACTCGAATTTTTTACTAATTGATCAGCAAAGAGACTATCTCCATAAAGAATAGGAGTCTTTGTTCGCCAAACGTAATTAATAAGAGAATGAGGTATTTCCCTGTAATCATCTAGGGAGACAGGTAGAGAAACAAGACTCTTAGTGCCACTTTGAGAACTAACGAATAGTTCTTCATCTTTATTTAAAACAATGAACCCCTTAGCTGCACCAGTATTAATAACCATAATATCAAGCATTGCCTCGAGTAAGTCTTCCTTAATTAAATTCTTAGAAATTACTTGAGACGAAAGTAGGATTGATTTTACATCAAAGTTTTCCCAAGAAGTTGTTATTGTCGTTGTTTTATCAATATCTTCATCTTGATCGCGAGTTGTTAAAGAAAACTCTGTCTCTAATTGAGAGCTCTTCCCCCAAGCTCCCCATGCACGGTAAAGTCCAGCAGCTTTTTGAATTTGCAATCGAGCAAAATCATCATTTTTGAGAACTTTCCATACTCTTGCCATCCTCTCTCGTATAACAGACTCGATATTAACGTATTCACTCTCCTGAGCAAAAGCTGCTGCTTTGTCATAAAGTTCCAAAGATAAGTACATATCACCTTTATGTAGTAATCGTTCTGCTTCAACCAGATAGTACATATGAGCAAAATTTCCTGGACAATTATCCATGAATCTTTTCAATTTCTCTTGGTTCGACTCCACTATTGTCATTAACGTATCATCAACTTTTTTATTTTTAGCAACTGCAAGAATCGCCAATGATTGAAAACAGTAGTGTGTAACATTTGTTATGACAGAGAATGAATAAGGTAAAAGTTCCTGCGATTTAAGTGACGCTTGTAAACTTTCATCAAAACGCTGAAGAATATAGTCATTTTGAACCTTAAGGGACATATACATACTCAAGGACATTAGGCTTTGATTTTGTTGGCATTCTTCAATATAGCGTTCTTCATCTTCTTTCTCAGCATCTTGAAGTTGAGAAATTGCAATATTAAGGCCTCTTAAAGTATCTATACCAATTTGATTTGGGTGTTCAGTGCAAAACTCAATTCCAGTATGTATATCTTTTTGTAGTTCCTCTAGATTTCGGCCACGAAAGAATTGATTATATGGTTTAAATAGTTTGATAAAGCCGGCCCATAAGTGTTCTCCAGCATCATGTCCTGCCTTAAAACCTTCCTCATTAAAGGCATCACCTTCTTTTATGTGTTGAGTCCAGAATTGAACATGATTTGCCATTGTATGGCAAGCTCGACACTTCTGTCCAAGATGTGAAAAACGTTCAGCTAATTTAATTCCAAGTGCATTAAAGTCGTATCCTAAGGAAAACTCATTAAATGAACAAAGTACTATTCCATATGATGCATAACCTTTTGCAGACTCAGGTACTGGCCCAAAAGCAAGTGACAGCTGAACTATTTTAGCTACGACAATACAGTACAGGTCAATATTACTTAAATAGCAAGGGGAATCGAGATTGATAAGAGTTTCAACCGCAACGCGATTAAGCTTATCTTTCATTTCAGGAGCATCATATAGAGATTCAATTCCAGTTAATGGAATTAGCTTTCTTACAGCTTCAAGTTCCTTAGGTACAAGATTTTTTAAGTTTTCACTTGGTAATGTAATACCTAGACAACTAAGCGCCAAACGGCCCTCACTAATCGCCTTATTATATACACCCTGTGCTGTGTATTGGATAATTAAGATATTGTGAACTTCGGCTTTCTCGATAGGATCTTCTAAATGTTCAAGTAACCATCTCGCATGTTCTTCACACTTAATATAGTTTCCAGAGAGATAATAGAGACTTGCTCTCTCCTTTTCTATCTTGAAAAAAGTATCATGACATTTTTCATTGGCACTACTTGGAAGAAATCTAGATGCATACCTTAAAAAAACACTTGCCTGATCGAAGGCCGTCGAAGACTTTGCCTTTTGAGATGCCTCAAAGTTCATTTCAGCGAGTTCAAGTCGAAATTCACCATCATCAATAATACTCTCGCAGTGATTCAAATGACTAACAACAGTGATCGAATCGACATATCCATCAACAATATGTGATAAAAGTTGTTTTCCAATTCTCAGGTGTATTTGCGAACGTTCTTCTTTAGAAACCAGTTCATAAGCTGATTGCTGTATCTTATCATGTGCAAATTTATATTCACTATTATTAAGAGGTCTAATGAGTGCTGCAAATCCAACTGAATTTAATTCATCTTGAATCTGCTCTTCACTAAGACCAGTAGCATTTTTTAATAATTGTATGCTAAATCTATTCCCAATACATGCAGATAGATTAAGTAATTTCTGGGCAGATTCGGGTAGTTCTTTCATCATCCCTATTAAGTAATCAACAACATTATCGCTTATCTGGCTTTTTTTAATTTCAGAAAAATCCCATTCCCACTGAAGTTCTTTGTTATTAAAAATACAAATCTTTTTCTGATAAAGTACCTTAAGAAATTGGTCGACACTAAACGGATTTCCAGCAGTTTTTTGAAGTGTTAGTTTAGCTAATTCTGATGAGTCTCTTTTAGACGTGAAAGTTCCATCAATCATGTCTTTAATATTGTTTTGATTTAGAGGTGTAAGCTTAATTTCAGATTGATTAATACAAGAATTTGAATCGATTAGGGCCGTAAGAGGATGGTTCTTATCAACTTCGTTATCCCTGAAAGCACCTATAAAATAGAGAGGCTTTATTTTATCGTTCGTTAGTAGAAGTTCTAATAAGTGGATACTTCTAGCACTTGCCCACTGAAGGTCATCAATGAACATAACAATATGACCAAGCCTTTCACATAAAACTTTAAACAATTCAATAAAGAGTAGCTCGAATCTCGTTTGGGCCTCAATTGGGCCTAAAGGTGCAGGCTCTTTTTGCTTACCAATAATCATTTCCAGCTCGGGAAGAATATCAGTCATCACTTTTGCATTAATCCCAAATGCATTAAGCAAGCTCTCTCTTAAATGAGCTATTTCTTTATCACTCTTAGTTAGGGCAAGTTTTAAAATATCAGAAACAGCGTTCACAAGTGCAATTCCAAGAATATCTCCTTGAAACTGATCAAATTTTCCAGTGACAAAAATACCATTCTCTTTAGTAATTGGTCCTAGAAGTTCATTTACTAATACTGTTTTACCAATTCCAGAAGGGCCAGAAATAAAACTCGCCTGCTTCTTTTCATTTGATAGGAAATTATTTACTAAAAGGTTAATTTCCTTTTCGCGCCCATAAAGAGTTTCTGGAATAGAAAATATATGTTTTACATCTCTTGTACCAATTTCAAAATCAGGCTCAGCTTGGCCAGCTTCAATCGCATCCAAGCACTTTTTAAGGTCAAACCTAATTCCAGATGCACTCTGATAACGAGACTCCGCTTTCTTTTCTAGCAAGTGATCAATAATTTTTGCAATTATCTTTGGATATTTAGCTAAACGACTTTCTACATCCACCTTTGTCGCAATATGGTGATAAACCCAAGTTAGTTTATCTTCTACCATAAATGGATACTCTCCAGTTAGTAGCTCAAAGAATGTAATCCCTAGCGAATAAAAGTCAGAACGATAATCAATCGATCGGTTCATGCGTCCAGTTTGTTCAGGAGACATATAAGCAAGGGTTCCAGCAAGCTTATTTACGGGAGAGAAAGTGATAAAATCACTATCTCTTAACGAACCAAGTTCTAAATCAATTACTTTAACTTCACCACTTGGGTCAACAATTAGATTCGAAGGATTAATATCCTTATGCGTAATTCCCTTCGAATGAATTTCTTCGATCACAGAAGTTATCTTAATTGCTAATTTTAAAAATTCAGTTGTTGATAAGTTTGCATTAAGCCCTTTCTTATCTAGTGAGACCGAATCGTCATCAGATAAGACTAGGACCCAGTCACCTTCTGATTGAAACAGATCGATACAATTGACCATTGAATCACTATTGTATTTAGATAGGATATTATATTCATTCTTTATAAAACCAATTTTATTACGAGACGGTTTTTTATAAACCTTGATAATTACCTTCTGATCACTATTTCTATCTTTTGCTCGATAAACAGTAGAGTTTTTACTTCGATGAAGCTCATTAGAAATTTGAAAACTTGAAATCTCTTGCATGATATTACATCTCTACCTAAGGTTTATAATAGATACTTATCTTCAATATTTTGCTCAATTAGTTCAGGGTATAGTAAGCCTGAAGTTAGGCTACAGAAGTTTTTCATCGTAAACGGCTTAGGTAGATAATAAATTTTTCGTTCTTTTGACGTTATACGACCTACCATCTCTTCTAACGTATAATCACTATACGCAGAGCATATAACAAAGTTTTGCTTTGGGTACTGTTTAACAATACGTGAAATGGCCTCAATTCCGTCAATTCCAGGCGGCATTCTAACGTCCATAAAAATCACGTCATATGGACTACTTTCAAGATAGGCTTTGTTGGCCATGGCCACTGCTTGTTCACCTTGAAAAGCACTATCAATTTTAAGTTGGCATGACTGATAAGCACTATTGGTCAAATCTTCTTTTAGATCATCTTCTAGATCTACAAGACACATTGACATAAGCTCGTGAATATCTTCATTATCATCAACTATTAAGATGCGTCTAAGCATTAACTCCCCAATAAAGCCTGTTTGAGTACAGATAAATCCTCATCAGAGCTAAGTATTATTTGTATAAATAACTTATAACGCACACAATTAACGTGGTCAATAAAATCTAGCGACGCAGAAATAACCTAAGTAACTAATAAGACATCAACAAAGGTTAATTTTTTATTAATTTCCAATAATAAACAGTATTTAATTGTCGGCCTTGAAAAATGAGGCCTCTACATTACATAACTTGATCAATGATCTTATGAATCTTCCCCTTTAATTTGCTAGAGACTTTGTCACTCTCAATCAGAGAATCAAAGATTAAATCCCAATTCTCTTTTAGCTCACTACCCCAACTATATAGTCGTGGATTTTCTAATACTCTTGAAAGATCTTTGTCTGAATGCTCCAAGAATCGGATAATCGTCTGCAGTGTCTCCTTCCCTTCACCTCTACTCAAGCTAAATATTTCGATCACATTTTCAACATCACAATCTTTTAAGTTGTATAAGCAATGCTCTCCTACTGTAATTAAGCTCTTTGGATTATTTTCGGCAGCATACCAAAGAGTGGTTAGAATCGAGTATCTATCTTTGTGGGAGATGCTAGGGTCCATGTATAATTGAACGAATAATTCGTTTCTTTCACTTTGATCAATGGCCTTAAATCTTTTGGCCATATCAATTACAGCAAATGACAGTCTTTCATTTTCAAAAAAATAATCCTTTGAATTCTTGTGAAAATTATTGCTCTCTAATGACTTTCGAAGAACAGAGTTTTGCCAAGGTAAATCATCTGTAAGCTTAAGTAGATCAATGAGGGCATCTTCATCAACTTCTTGGTGTAAATTTCGATAAAGATATGAGTTTGCAATTAAACCACTTTGGTCATAAAAACGAGAAAGTTCAAATGCATCTTTTTTACTATTAGATGCCAATAGGAATCTTTTGCGTAGTTTTTGCTCACGATCTAACTCCGTATTATTTTTTGATATTTGACTTATCTCTTCATTAAAATCATAGACTTCAGTCTTATAGATTTCTTTTCTATTCCTAGGCCAACCTTCGCTTAGCCTATTAGCAACTTTAAACATCTTATAGGCGTTAATAATACCTGTAGAAGAATTCATAAATGATATCTGAGTTTTTAAAATAATTTGTTTTAATTCCTCTCTTGTTATCTCAGGAAGTAAAGAGACGACATTAATCATTGCGCCACAAGCAACGGGCTGAGCTCCACTCGTCCCACCAAACTGAACTAAGTCTCCACCTAGGCTGGAGTTTATAAATCGATCAGATGGTGCAAATATCGTTGTATGTTTCTTTGGTGAAGAAAATGAGCTTTTAAAACCTGTTGGCGAAAAGGACTCGACTAAGAAAAACTCTTTCTTATCAAGATCGTCATTAGTTTCATATGGAAAGCTATTTCCCGTGGCAAAAGCAAAGATAGTATTTTTATTTTTAAACTCATCATAAATTTTTTGAAATGAATTGTGTGGTCCAGAAAAAGCTGGAGAATTTGAAGAGCAAACCACCTCAACGTTACGTTTCTTAAAATCTTTTCCAACTTTATGAAGGTCCCGTCTATATATATTCATTGCAGCGAGCTCACCACTTACACCAATAGCAACATCTGGATGGCCTATCGCTAAATTCATCATTAAGGAGCCATGATTTTGTTGTTGTATGAGTGAGCTATCTTTTGAGTCTTTTTGAAATAAATCTCTGCAACTTCTGCTGTTTTGTCGATTAAGACACTTTCTATATTCAGAAGATAAGCTCGATTCAGGAAGAGTCGCTAAATCAACAAATTCCAAAGTTCCAACCTTAACCTTTCTCATCTTGATCTTTTTATTTCTGATCTCTTGTCTAATTAAATCAGTACCTACAAGCTCTTGCGCCCAATAAGGAGAAAGATAATCATTTAGGCCATGAAATAATTGACTGCTGGCAAAAGAGCTATTCGCTTGTAGACTTAAGATTGCAGATAGAGCTAGAAGGACATAACTTCTCATAAATATTCTCCAAAAATGTTATTCCTAATAATTAAGCAAGCTTTATGCCAATGAATTAATTTATAAACGATGAGACTCATTTGATATTTCAGGTGGTTATGTTGTTTTCAATAAATTTTACAGATTATAAGCGGCGTGAGTGTACATTACTTTTGTAACTGTTTAAATAACTGACACTAATTCGCAAGAAACACGGCAAGTTTTACACCGGAGTATACGATAGCTACTCTATAAGGACGAAAGAGGTATTTCTATTTTAAAAGTAGTACCTTGCCCAATTTCTGAGTCGATAGAGATATTACCACCATGCTCTTTTATGAAGTTAAAAGAAAGAGAAAGCCCAAGTCCACTTCCCTTTCCATAGTAGTCATAAATTTCTTCAATCATCAATACACAGTCACTTAAAACTTCAGATAGATCAAAAAGAATTAATCCTTGTCCGTCCTTGCGGGAAAAAGTTCTAAGCCCTTTAACAATATTTTCAATCTGCGTTGCCGATGATTCAATCTTATCTAATGATTTTAAAATATACTCTTCATGCTCACTGGCTTCATAATCTTCCTTCTTTAATCTTGAAAGATAGCCTTTGATAATTGTAAGTGGCCCATTAATTTCATGTCCAACACCAGCAGCAAGCTCACCTATTGCCGCTAGTTTTGAACTATGTGCGATCACTTGATCTTTTTGCTGTAATTCTTTTACTTGATTAACGAGCTTTCTTTTAATAGGAATTAGTATTTTGAAGAATTCGTAAATTAATAGAAGAATGATTAACGAGAATAGAATAAATTCAATTTTACTTAAGTTTAAGATTTTTGATTTTGAATAGTCTGCAGACTCAAAAACAATCCTATTCATATTTTTTAAAAATACATCAGTGTCTTTAACGATGCCTTCAAGACTTCGTTTTTGATCATCACAGAAATTGACAATACAATTAATATCTTTACTGATATTCCTTAAAATAGGATCAAGAGCTGTATACTGTTTTTTTATGTTATCTGTGAATGCGGGTGCAATTCCCTTTTCTCGACTTCCGTTCTTTAAATCCTCATGAGTCAAAAGGAGTAAATCCTTGGTTACAAAGATCTCTTACCTTAAAGAATTCCTTGAGTGATCACTAGTATTAAATGAATAGATTAAAGCCTGTTTGGCCAATCTTTGGCTCAGCATGCGTTGGCGGCCGGCCAAGTTAATAACTTGTGAGTAACTTTCCTGTTGGAGAATGAAAAACTGCATCAAGGCTTGAGCAATGATAGTGAATAAGACAATTGATACGAAAGCAATAAGATACTTAAATGTAATTCGTCTCTCATCATCAATTTTCATTAATCTTTTACCTCATGCTGCTATCTTACTTGCAGTCTTAGTCTGATTATCATAGATATTCTCTAAGTCAAACTCCTCTCCAAAAGTTGCAACTGTTGTTCTTAAGTTTAATTGTGACTCAAGAAGTATTTTCAGATGGCCTGCTGCCTGTTCCTCTCCGTGATTCAAGATAACTAATTTTGGAGAGATACGTGATTCGTTTATCCAACCAATAAAATCGAGATAATCACCATGTGCTGATAAAGAGTCTATGTAGAAAATACTTGCTCGTACAGGAAATTTTTGTTTGTGCATATGGAGCTCTTTTTCTCCACTAATAAGAATACGTCCTTTCGTTCCTTCAGGCTGAAACCCAACTAAAATAATTCCGCTATTTTCATCCACAATATGCTTCATGACATGGTAGACAACACGCCCACCATCAATCATTCCAGACGCACTAACAACAATTCGTGGGCCTGCCATCTGGGTTAAGCCCTTCGAATCCTCAACATCTTCTACCTCAACAAAGGTATCGGGGTAAATATCAATATCCTCTGTCACATAATCTTTTACATGACCTTTATTAAAACAGTCGTTGAAAATACGATTGGCCTTTTTAGAAAGAGGACTGTCTAGATGAACTGGAACACTTGGGATCGCCTCATCATTCATAAGCTCTTTTATTAGATAGAGAATATCTTGTGTTCGTCCAACAGAAAAAGCTGGAATAACAGCAACTCCACCACGTTTTAAAATCGTATTGAGATACATCCCAAGAACTTCTTTAGCAGGTATTCGAGCATGTAGCTTATTACCATAGGTTGACTCTAAAACAAGATAATCTGTCTCACAGATATCTTGTGGTTCGTTTAAGAGAATATTTCGTTTATGGCCAATATCACCAGAAAAAACGATAGTCTTCTCTTCTCCTTCGTTTGTTTTATAGCGAATACGAATAAAGCTGGCCCCAAGAATATGACCGGCCCAGAAAAAAGTAATTGCGATATTTTTAGAGATTGTAAGTTCTTGTTCAAAATCGACAACTTCAAAGTGCTTAAGAACAGCTTGAGCTTCCTCGGTTGTATATAGAGGGAGTGCCGGTTTGTGCCTAGAAATCTTTTTTCGATTCGCATACTTTGCATCTTCTTCATGGATACGGGCCGAGTCCATAAGTAAGATTTGGCAAAGTCTAAATGTCTCTTTTGTACAATAGATCTTCCCACGAAATCCATCACGATAAAGACGAGGAAGAAGGCCTGAATGATCAATGTGTGCGTGAGTTAGAAAGACCGCACTTAACTTACTTGCACCGTGATAGCTCATCCAATTTCGTTCACGATTTTCCTTGGCCCCTTGATAGAGTCCATAGTCAACTAAGTACTGTTCTTTGTAGTCCTTTCCCACTTTAAGTAACGTCTTTGAACCGGTTACACCTCCGGCAGCACCAAGAAAAGTAATTCTCATCGATAGATCCTTTTTATAATTAATTCTCGTGTACTACCTATCGACGTTTTAACAGTTAAGAATGTTTAATATTGACTAAAGAATGGTAATCATAGTTGATCAATCAATTCGACTAACAAAAACCTTACAATCACTTTGCAAAAATTGGACCCGAAACAAACCTTTAAATATTTTTAGAGTCGTATACTCATTTCATAGGAAAACAACTCAAGGAGAACATTATGAGAACTACAGAAAAAATTAATCTATCAACAAAAGGGTCAGTTTAACACTGACCTTTTTTACATCATCACGCCACGATAAATGATCCAAAAGGTCCTCCCGTAAACTATGATGCCCACCTTCTGAAGACTCATAGCTTAACTCATATGGAAGCGCAGTCTTACACCATGAAAGATGGGATGAGCGTTGATGACTATTTAAAGAAGCAAATAAATTCATTAGAAGAGATTAACTTCTAATATCACTTCTCTTATAAGCATCGTCGACAAAGACTTCAACAAGTGCATTTAGTGCATCTGTTACTGTAAAAATACCATAAACACGATTTCTATTATTGAGAACAATTGCAGATCCAACTTTATGACTTGCTAGTTGGTAGGCAACTTCACCTAAGCTATCGTCCTTATTAACAGCAAGAACAGATTCATTCATAAAGTCTTTAACAAGAACTCCATCACACCAACTCTTTCCATAAATCGACATGACATCTCTTTCAGAAATGATCCCTACAATTTGACTCCCATCACTTACAGGAAGATGCCTAATTCCATTATCTTTCATAATTTTAAAAGCAATATCAATACTTGCCGCTTGATCAACAACGTGAACAGCAGGAGTAGTAAATTCTTCGACTGATATATTTTTCATATATGCCTCCTAATTTTAAACAAGATTAGCACAATGGCCTTATTGGTAACTGACAGGAGTCAGTTTTCACAAAAAAAACATATTTGTGAGAAGTCATATTGTTAATAAAAGCGAGAATTGAACAAGGCACTAAAATCTACAAGCTCTCACTTATATAGCTAACTACCTAGAATTAGATTATATCTAATGTATCTATTATTAGCTCGACAATAAATTTGCCTTAGACAAAAAGATTACATACAATTTTTATATATGTTAGCTAAGAAAAGGGTTCTCGTTGCAGAGGACGAACCAACATTGAACGACATCTACGTGGAAACCTTTGAGTCATTTGGTTACGAAACCATTGGCGTAAAAGACGGTGAGATGGCCCTAGACTATACAAAACACAACCCTGTTGATTTCGTGATCACTGACTTAAAAATGCCAAAAATGGATGGACTTAAGCTCTTAGAAGAGATTCGCAAGCTTAATGCTCAAGCACCACCTGTTTTAATTATCACGGGCTTCATCGATGAGCTAAATGCAAAAAGGGCCAAAGAACTTGGTGCAGTTGACCTGATTACAAAACCTTTTGATTTCGACAAGGTCATTCTCTATATCGAAGAGAAACTAGGCCAACAAGAAAATGCCTAAATTCTCCATTCTTTTGAAAGCTCTCCTATTCTCTTCTTAAATAGGAAAGACAGAATCATTGAGACGATTGTCAGTCCAATCGCTAACCCGGCCCATAGGCCAGCGGCCTCCATTCCATGACTATAGCTAAGGTAGACTCCGACAGGAATTGCAATTAGCCAATAACCAAAAAATGAATAAAGCATTGGCTGTTTACTCATCCCAAGACCTCTTAAAATTCCCCACAAGGCAACTTGTAGGCCATCAGGGATTTGAAAGAGTGCTACATATAAGAAAAGTCCCGAACCATATAAAACGACGGCCTGATCAGTTGTAAAAAGTCCCATTATGAATTCATGGAAGAAAAAATAGAAAATAGCAGTAAGAACCATATAAGAAACGGCCATAAAGATACATCCGTAAGAATAATTCTTTATCATCTCCATATCTTTTCGTCCTAGAGCATAGCCAACCTTAACTCCTGCCGCTCCATTAATACCAAGCGGAACCATGAAAGTTAAGCCAGCAATTGTTAAAACGATATTATGAGAAGCAGAAGCTACAAGACTCATTCGGCCAATTAAAACCGTTACAGTTGAAAACATTAGAACTTCAATGAAAGTTCCAAGTCCAACAGGAATTCCAAGCCTAATAAGTTCTTTGAACGACTTCTTTCTAAAGTGCGTTTCAATTGGAAGTACACGATAGGCATAAACATAAATGATAATGGCGAGAAGAAAACGTGTTATAACAGTTGCAACGGCCGCTCCCTTGATTCCCATTTCAGGAATAGGGCCGATACCAAACATTAAGCAGTAATTCATAATGAGGTTAACAACATTCATAATGATGATTAGAGAATTTGAAAAAATTGTTTTATCAAAGGCCTGAAGATATTCCTTAATCATTTGAAAAATCAGGGCCGGAATAATAGAGATATTAACCCAATATAGATAAGTTTTTACAAGTGGAACAATCTCTTTATTTAAACCAATATGATCAACGAAATATGTAAAGATATAAAGGGCCGTACAAATAACACTTCCTAAAAGAAGCGCTAAGGTCATTCCACTTCCCCATACACCATTTTCATGAGGATTAGTATCTTCTCCACGCATCCTCGCTGTAACAGCACTAACAGAAAACAGAGTTGAAATTCCAATCATAATAAACGGAGATAAAATTCCTGCCGCAACACCAATGGAAGCAACTGCTGACGTAGAATAACGTCCGGCCACAAAAATATCACCAACGTTAAAAAGCATCTGACCAACTTGGCCGATAACAAGTGGAATTGTAAAATAAATGAGTTCTTTGAGTCTCTTTCTCGTTGTTGCAACTACCATACTAGTTAGAGGTTATACCTCAATTTTTTAATAGATGGCATATAAAAATTGTAACCAAATATACTTTAAATCCCGGCCATAAATTCGTAATATATGATCATAAAGGAGTGCTTGTGAAAATTATATCAAATGCAGCGGAAGCTTTATCAATAGTCTATTCTAACTCAAATATTTTTATTCACGGTGGAGACTCAACACCACAGGCATTAATCAATGGCCTACTTGAAAATGCTCACAAACTAAAAAATGTAACCCTTACTCACCTACACACTCATGGTGATGCAAAGTATGCAAATGAAGAATATTGTGACAATTTTAAAATTATCAATCTCTTTGTAGGTGGAAATGTTAGAAAGCATATTGACTACCAAAGAGTCGACTACCTACCATGTTTTTTATCTGAAATTCCAAACCTATTTCGTAGCGGAAGAATCCCACTAGACTTCGCTCTTATTCATGTAAGTCCACCTGATCAACATGGCCATTGTACTCTAGGAACTTCGGTTGATGTTGCTAAGGCAGCAGTAAGTAGTGCCAAAGTAGTTATCGCCCAGATCAACCCAAATATGCCTCGAGTTCATGGTGATGGATTTATCCATATTAATGATATCGACTATGCTATTGAAATCGATGAAAAGATAGTTGGTCAACAAGAGGTTTTCTTGAGTGATGAGGACCTGAAAATTGGTCAGTTGACTTCGACACTTATTGAAGATGGCTCTACTCTACAAATGGGCATAGGCTCAATACCAGATGCAGTTTTGACAAGCCTGAAGAATCATAAGAACCTTGGTATCCACACAGAGATGTGGTCAAACGGAGCTCTTGATCTCATAAAAAGTGGTGCCGTAAATAACTCTCTAAAAAATGTTCACCGAGGGAAAACTGTTAGTGCCTTTATTGTTGGAGGCCAAGATGTACATGACTTTATTAATGACAACCCAAGTGTCATCCAGCTAGAAGCTGATTACGTAAATAATCCAAGCATCATTAAAAGAAATCCAAAAGTTTGTGCTATTAATAGTGCCGTAGAAATTGATCTTACGGGACAAGTTTGTGCAGACTCTATTGGCCATCATATTATCTCTGGAGTTGGTGGACAAATGGACTTTATGCGAGGAGCCTCTCTTTCTGAAGGTGGAAAGCCAATTATAGTGATCAACTCGCGTAGTGCGAAAGGTTTTCCAAAAATCGTTCCAACTTTAAGATCTGGCGCAGGTGTTGTAACAACACGCTCACATATGCACTACGTGATTACTGAGTATGGAATTGCAGATCTATACGGAAAGAGTCTAAGTCAGAGAGCACAAGAATTAATTAAAATTGCTCATCCAGATGATAGAGAAAACTTAGAAAAGATGTGGCACGAAACGCACTGTAGAAGATAATCTACAGTGCAGCTACTGGGGATTGGCATAATAACTCAACCATGCCACTTCCCTCATATTTTTCTTTTGCAACTTTTAAGTCAACTCTCTTAAATATCATATACGAAATAAATGATCTTAAATTTAATAAGAACGGGTTCTCTTGACCGTGAACAGAAACATATGAATCAGAAATATAGCCTTCATAGATCTCTCTAAAACCTGGCGAGTCGATAACGAGTAGCATGACACAAATTGCGATAGCTTCTTTTCCTTGTTCGACACCTTGATTGATGGCCTGATTCAGCTCTTCAACAGAATCAAATGTTAATTTTGAAATTTCCTTAATTTGATCTGCAAGGAGGTTGATACAATGCTCTCCACAAGTTGTTATGAACTCTTCTTTAGAGCCAAAATGATAAAGAACCGAAGAAACATTAATCTCGGCCTTCTTTGCAATATCTCTTAGACTCACACCGTAGACGCCATTCTTGGCCATTAAAGGGATCGCAACATTAATCAAGTTCTGCTTAGTCTTATTCATCTAATTGCTACCTTTTGTTAACTTACTGTCAAATCGAATAATTTTCTTGATTCAACTTAGTTAACATGTTAACTATATAGTTAACACGTTAACAAATCTGGAGTTAGAATGTCAATAATAAAGAGTGAATTTGTACAAGAAAGCATTATCGGACGCATGATCCGTACAACTCGAATTCTCGATAAAATGGTATCCGAAGAAGTATCTAACTTTAAATTAACGAAGCCTCAGTTTGATGTTCTTGTCATTCTACACCTAACAGATCAAGAGTCCGTAACGACGACTCAATTAGCAGATGAGCTACTTGTTTCAAAAGCTAATATCACAGGAATCGTTAAAAGACTTGAGGCGGCCAATCTTATTAAGAAGGCCATCGACGAGAATGATACGAGATCAAAGAAGATTACCCTTACTCAAGACGGCCTTGACTTAATTAATAAAGTACTTCCACGCTACTTTAGTATGGGCCAAGAATTGGTATCAAGATTTAGCCAAGAAGAAAAATCTAAACTTCTTTGCCAACTTGGAATGATTGAAGAGTTCTACCAATCGAAGAGATAAAACATCTAAGAATCAAAAAAGAGACATAAAAGACAGGAGAACGACACTCATGAGAAGGATCAAGACCTATATCGCCTTGTTTGGACTGGTCAGTAGCGTAAGTGCTGCTCAGTACAAATTAAGCGAACAATCAGTAGTTGAACTTGCAACGAAAAGAAATGAGAATATTGGGATTGCAAGACAAGAACTAGAACAAGCAAGAGAGTCACTAAGTAGTGCAACCTCTAACTTATTTCCTGTTCTCTCAATATCGGCCGGCGTATCAAAGAGTGATGGTAAGGGAAATATCATGCCACATGGATACGACTGGAACCATAATGCCAGAGTGCAACTAACTCAACCACTATACACTTTTGGAAAGATTTCAAGTGGAGTCGACATTGCGGAATCTGCAAGTCGAATTGGAGAGCTAAAGACAGTTGTCACAAAAGCAGAAGTTGAAAATGTTGCAAGACAGCTCTACTACAGAGTACTCTTTAATCAAGAGCTAGTTAGAATCACAAATGATTCCTATAAGAATGCTGTCAAGAATAAGAAGGCACTTGAGGAACGTGTTTCTTACGGACGAATTTCGAGAAACGACAATATAAAGATGCAAGCAGACCTTGCCAGTCGTAAGCCAAATTGGATTATTGCAAAAAAGAACCTTAAAAATGCAATCCTAGACTTAAAAAACTTTCTAGCATTACAACCTGAAGATAATGTTCAAGTACTAAATGATAATTTCGATGCACAGGATAAAATAGCAACAATACCATCAAATCTAAAGATGCTTGATGAAACTATTGATGTAAAAATTTTAAAAGAAAGTGTTCAGCTTTCAGACTTCACTGTAGATTTTGCAAAAAGTCAGCGATTGCCTGACCTAGGACTATTTGTTGCCTACTCACCTCTTACTTATCGTGAGGATAAACCATTTACAGGTGATATTTCTCACAACCAAAACGATCTCTCATTTGGACTGCAATTTACTTTTGATTGGGACCTTGGTGGAAGCAAGAACTCAGAAGTTGCAATTAAAAGAAGTGATGCAAATATTGCACGTCTAAAATTCAACCAACTGAGAAGAGAAATAAGAACACAATATTTAAAATTTGAGCAAGATTATGAAGGACTACAGGAAAGATTTGAAGCTGAGTCAGAGGCCGTTAAGTTGGCAGCTTCTTCTTATAAAGTAGCTCTTAGTTCATTTAGATCAGGTGGAGTATCTCAACTTCAATTGAATGATAGTGAAATCCAACTTACTCAACATCGCCTAAATCTTGCCCAAACAAAACTTCAACTAAAAGTAACACGTGCAGAAATGGATAGACTTCTGACAAGAACAACGAAGGGAGAGAAATAACGATGAAGCAACTAATCTTCGTTCTAGTCGTAGGCTTACTTTATGCGGGCAGCTTGTACGTAAAAGACCTCGATCTACAAAGAAAAAAAGGAAAAGAGACGGCCACGATGTATACAATTCGTGCTAAGTCGGGAACTCCGGTCAATACAACAAAAGTGACAAGAAGAGCATTCTCTAATTTTGTTATTGTTACTGGTAGTAATATCGGCCCTAAAATTCATGCATCGGTGGCCCCAAAAGTAGCAAATTTAATTCGCCCAGGTGCTCTTGTGAGTATTAGATTAAAAGACAAGAAGATTTACGGGAATGTTGTTTCAGTTGACCCCAAGGCCGATTACCTTTCCGGTCTACATAAGATTATTGTCTCTTTTGCAAATAAGAAGATCCCAACAAACCTCTATATTATGAACATTGAAACTCACAAACTTGAGAATGCTCTAACGGTTAGAAGAGAAGCTGTTTCAGAGCGTGGTGGTTCACATAATGTCTTCATAGTTGATCAAAACAACATTGTTATGAAGCGAAATATTGAAGTCAGCGATAGCAACGAAAACTTCTTTGTTGTGAAAAGTGGTTTAAGTGAAGGCGACACTGTTGTGCTAAGTGATCAGCGTTATCTAAACGATGGCGAAAAAGTTAATATTATCGAAGCACTAGTGGATCAGGATTAAGGAGTTAGAAGATGATTGAAATATTTGTAAAACGACCTGCCACAACAATTATTTTCATTGCTATTTTTATGGTAATGGGACTTGTTTCAATTGGTAATTTAATTATTGAGCCTACCCCTAAAGTAGAGCTCCCTCTTATTACAGTACAAACAATCTACGCTGGTGCTTCACCGGAAGAGATAGAATCTCAAATTCTAAAGAAAATTGAAGATGAAATTTCAGAAGTTTCTCAGATTAAGAAAATCAAATCTGATGCCCGTGATAGTTTTGGAATTGTTATTATTGAATTTGATATTGAAGCTGATGCCAACATCAAGTCAATTGAAGTAAAAGATAAAGTAGAAGCAATTTTAAATGAATTTCCTGATGGAGCCGATCGTCCGATTATTGCAAAATTTGACCCACTCATTCAACCGATTGCAACCCTGGCCCTTTCAAGTACAAAGCATGACCTAACTCAAGTATATGAATATGCCGATAAAAAGCTTAAGTCTCGCCTATCTTCGATTAATGGTGTTGCCTCTGTTGATATCTTTGGAGGACGTGAAAGAGAAATTAATATTGAGCTTGATAATAACCTTCTCATACAAAACTATCTTTCTATTGAAGATGTTCTTGCAGCAATTTCAAGAAAGAACTTAAATATCCCTGGTGGTTCAATAAATACGACAGACTCAAAGATTAGTGTCCGTTTTGTCGGTGAGTTTGCCAATGTTGATGAAATTAGAAATCTAGAAGTAGTTTCACGAGAAGGACAAGTTTTCAGGCTTCAAGAAATCGGTAATGTCTCAGATAGCTTTAAAGAAGTTGAAACAATGGCACGCTTTAATGACAAAGAGGTTGTTGGTTTATCTGTTTTAAAACTTTCAGACGGTGATGCCATCAAAATTGTTAAGAACCTAAAAGGATCACTTGATACAGTTCAAAGTGAACTTCCAGACGGAATGAAACTAGAACTAGTTGTTGATACAACAAGGATTACTCTTGATGACACAAAAGGTACAATTAACTCGATCTTCATGGGGATTGGTTTAACGATCGCTATTCTTCTAACTTTTCTAGGAGACTGGCGAGGTGCTTTAATCGCAAGTATCGTAATTCCAACTTCGATAATCTCAACTCTCTTTCTTATGGATATGTCTTCGTTTTCAATTAACGTTATGACTCTCCTTGCGTTTGGTACATGTCTGGGAACACTTATTGCCAATGCACTTATCATTATTGAAAACGTTTACAAACACCTTAAAATGGGAAAGGATTCTCAATCCGCTGCCATTGACGGTACAAAAGAAGTTTTACTTGCCGTAATGGCCTCTTCTGGAACAAACCTAGTTGTATTTACTCCACTAGCATTTATGGGTGGTATCGTTGGTAAATTCATGCTGCAATTTGGGATGACAGTTGTTTTTGCAACAATCTTCTCTATCTTAGCATCTGTTACATTAACACCAATGCTTTGTGCCCTTCTTCTTAAAGATCCAGATACTCTAAAAGGGCCATTTCCTAAGCTTGCTGGTCTTGTCGATCGCCTTCTTGCATGGGTAACAAAACAATACCGTTGGTTCTTTGATAAATTTATGAATTGGCCAATTACTTCAATCATTGTTCTCATGGCCTTATTCTTTACAATTGTGTATCCAGCAAAACGTGTTGGGAATGAATTCCTGCCAAAATCTGACCGTGATGAGTTTAAGGCGTTTATCCTAATGCCAGATGGTTCACCAGTTGAAAAAACTGCTCAAATTACAAAGCAAGTTGATGAGATCATCAGAAAGTATCCAGAAGTTGTCTCAACTCTTTCGGATATTGGTTATGACGGTGAAGAAAGATCTCGTATTACTGTTAACTTAACGTCTGCAACAAAACGTAAGAGAGACTATAAAGAGATAATGGATGACCTACTTCCTAAAGTATCTAATATACCTGAAGCTGAGATTACTCTTACAGGAGGTAGTCGAAATGCAAGTAATGATGGAGACATCACGATTAACGTAACTGGTGATGACTTTGATAATATGGTTATCGCATCGGAAAAAATGCAAAAGATCATGAAGGACTCTGGTTACTTTAGTTCT
The DNA here is from genome assembly GCF_000443995.1 of Bacteriovorax sp. BAL6_X. Taxonomy (NCBI): domain Bacteria; kingdom Pseudomonadati; phylum Bdellovibrionota; class Bacteriovoracia; order Bacteriovoracales; family Bacteriovoracaceae; genus Bacteriovorax; species Bacteriovorax sp. BAL6_X. The sequence goes on along the minus strand of NZ_AUMC01000003.1, from coordinate 843,265 downwards.
ATTGAAAGCTCATATCGAATTCCAAAGATGGAAATTCAATTTGTTTCTGAGCCACAAAAAGTTATTCGTCAAAACCTTTCAAGTTCACGCCTTGGTGGAACTATTCGCGCACTTGTAAACGGGAATGATGATGCTGTTTATAAAGAAGATGGTGAGGAGTATGACATTAACGTTACTCTTGCCCCTGAGTTTAAAAGAAATATTTCAGACTTTGATAAATTTCTAATTCACGGAAAGGATGGACTAATTCCTATCTCAAGCCTTGGTAAGGTTCAAGTTGTTGAAGCAACTTCACCACTAAAAAGACGTGACAAGGAAAGAATCATTCAAATTAAGGCCTTCGTTGTAAAAGGTGTCGTTGGTGCGATTATGGGAGACCTAGGTCAAAAGTTTAATCAGGCACAACTTCCAGAAGGGACAAAGTTTATGTTTGCCGGGCAAGCAGAAAGTCAGAAAGAGTCACAAGAAGAAATGGGTAAGGCCTTCATGCTAGCAGTTATCTTAACGTATATGCTACTTGTTGCTATTCTTAACTCATTTGTCTTCCCTGTATCGATTGGTTCAGCAATTCTAACATCATTCCTAGGGTCGTTTTTAATGATGTTCTACACAGAGCAGACTGTAAATATTGGTTCCATGATGGCCATTGTAATGGTTGTTGGCCTAGCAGTTAACAATGCCATTCTCATGATTGAATACACTCAGCAAAAACTAGATGAGGGAATTGAAATTAAGGAAGCTCTGTGGTTGGGAGCACAAGAAAAACTTAAGCCAATCCTTATGACTTCTATTGCTATTATCGCAGGAACTATGCCCCAGCTATTTATGATCGATAAGATGAAGTCGGCCATGGGAGCTGTTTTAATTGGAGGGATGCTGGGTTCAATATTTTTCACTTATACCCTCGTACCAACGATTCACTTACTAATTTACCGAGTAAAGACATGGTTATCTAATCTATTAAATTCAAAAGCTTAAAACACTTAGAAGGCCCCATAAAGGGGCCTTCTTTATGACTCAAAATCAGACATTGTATGTAATTCTTTCATGTTCGAACATATTCACCTCAATAAATGTTATAAGTTCTCATTATTTATTTAGCTCAAATTAAAAGAGAGTAAACTATGAGATCTATTATCCTTACTTCAATCCTATGTTCAGGAATTTGCCAAGCAATGCCAGTACCTTCAAAGGGTGTTGTAAAGTTATCAGATGGGGCCAAGGCAAATTGTAACTCAAAAAAAGACTTGTATAGAAATAAGCTTCAAGCATATCGAATTAAGAATTATAGCTCGCAACAAAATGGCGATAATATTGAGATAACACTTAATATTCAGATGGTTCAATGTAGTGAAACCGACAAAGGCTTTGCTTTTAAAGATCAGAATATATTTGATCTATTTACTTATAAAACATATCGCAATCTTGAAATGGAAGTAAGAACAAAGGGTGCCAATATCCTCTTCTATCAAGATGGAGTTTATAAAAAGCTTTCTCAAGTCAATATCATTGATAATCAAGATCTCTCAAAAATCACGGCAAGCTTCAATGTAAAAGACTTACTAACAAAACAAAAGTACGAGCAGTATCAAAATGGTGAAAATGTAATTACAAGCTTAGACTTTAGCCTAAAACGTCTTATTGAAATATCAGGTAATGATTTTAATGGTATTTATGATCAGAATTACGGTGGATTTAGAATATTCTTGGAAATTAAATAATTAAAAAAGGGCCTCATCTGAGGCCCTTAATATTTGTTTTATTTTTGATTCATACCTTTAAACTTATCTTTAGACATAGTTGAAACATACGCTGAAACATCTTTAATATCTTGATCTGATAGGCCACGAACTTTGGTCCACATCATTGATGTGTTCTTAGTCTTTCTCTTCTTAGTCTTAATTGCAGTCACTTGCTCAATAATATAAGCAGCATCTAGACCTGCAATTCTTGGACCTTTAACAATCGCAAGCTTACCATTTTTAGCCTTTCCCATACCGTCAGCATTGTGGCAAAGAGCACAGTTAACTTTTTTGTAAATTGCTTTACCTTTAGCAGCGTCACCAGCGTATGCACTTACACTTAGCAAAGCAGCAACAACAGTGATTTTAAATAAATTCACAATATATCTCCTTTATATTTATAGCGTAGCTATACTTTATGCAATTATCGTCAAATCGTCAGTAAATTTAAAAGAAAATATACCCCTAGGGCCTTTAATTGAGCTATACTCTCTTGCACGTAGTGACAAGTAAAAGAGAGAGTAAAGAGATGAACACAAGTGTCATAAGCCTCGTTCTAGGAACAATATGCATCGGATTAGCACCCATTTTTGTAAAAAACTTAAGTGGCGATATCTCTCCGAGTATGATTGGAGCACTCCGTTGCGGAATTGCAGGATCAATTCTTCTTATTTACCAACTTCTTATTAAGAAAAATTATATCAAAGATAAACGATTCTATACTATGACGGCCGTCATAGGTTTCTGCTTTGCTATGGACTTATTTTTTTGGCATCGCTCTGTTCACTTAATCGGAGCAGGTATGGCGACAATTCTTGGTAATACCCAAGTGTTTTACTTGCTTTTATTCGGCCTAATCCTCTACAAAGAAAAAATAACTGTAAAAAAGCTATTAGTATTCCTCTTCGCCTTCTTTGGTGTGTTTCTCATTCTGAAGGGCCAAGTACAATTTTACCAATCAGAGGAGTTCTTTTGGGGCGTTCTCTTTGGTCTGATTACAGGCCTGTGCTATTCACTCTATACTACGTCGATAAAGAAAACATCTTTGATAATATTTAAGGCAAAGATTAGTCCTTTAGAAATTATTACTTATTCATCTCTTGTGACAAGCTGCCTTCTACTAATAAGTGCCCAGTTTGAACACGGCCACAATGGATTAAGAGCAGAGCACTTACCTTCAATACTTGGATTGGCCGTACTGTGCCAAATCGTGGGCTGGTCTCTAATCAGCTATGGCCTTAAAACTGCACCCTTATCTGTTTCGGGCCTTATTATTCTACTTCAACCGGTCATTGCTAAGACCCTTAGTATCTTTTTATTTAATGAACCTTTCTCTTCACTTGAAATTGTTGGAGCTTCGATCCTCTTAACTTGTATATATTTAGGAACTCATTTATCGCGTCCAAAAAGAGCTAGAGATATTTCATAAGACATCAAATTTTAGTTAAATTTTTAAGATAATCCTCCGACAGTTATCACATGAATAAAGTATTAATATCATGGGCCGGCAATGATGAAGTAGAATCTTTTTCTCCGTACTGTGCTACAGTCAATAGAATTCTCTCATTTTTAAATATCGACTTTAAATTAAAAGTAGTCCACGTTAATTCTCAAATCCAAGGTGTACCTAATAAACTGAGTAGTCTACCTGCTATCATCGATGGGGATAAGAAAATCCTAGGCATTAGGAATTGTATTAACCACTTCAAGGAGTTACGTGGAGAATCAGACCTCTTCATCTTTACTAGAGACCAGTCAATGCAGGTACAGCTACTACAGGACTGGTGTATTAACTCATTATGGGCAAGTATCGTTTATTTTTCTTATAAAGATACAAGCGGACTTAATGCAATGAAAAAGAAACTAGTAAAGCAGGCTAAATTCGTACAAGATATTGATGAGTCAGCTGATGATATTATTTCTTCTATCAAGGAGGTAATCGTCAATCGAATCTCTGAATATGAAATTTTTCATAAAGACCAAGCAAGTGCCCTAGATTATTTTGATTCACAAATTTCTCATATTGATGAAATACTCGGTACTAAGAATTTTATTTTTGGAAATGAAATTAAGTATATTGATATACTACTCTATTGCCATTTAAATCGAATTCTTATCACTGGACTACCTCCTGCGAATTTAATCAAACAAAAATATCATCGTATCATCAGGTGGCTTCAAAGAGTTGCTGCCCAAACTCGTTCGAAAGATAATATCTACCCAATACACCTAGAAAAGTAGATACAATATTTCTATTTATGACCTTTTTCTATTAAAATTAGATAATAGTTATTAAATGGAGACATTATGAAGAATATTGCCATCATTATGGCCATGGACTCAGAAGCAACACCTCTTCTTGAGAAACTAGGTATCACAGACCAAGACAAGAAACTAGACCCAAACCTACCAATGAAGTTATATCAAACAGAGTTTCACGGGCACAAGATCTCAATTATCATTAGTGGTGAATGTAAGCACCACAAGGTACAAAATGTTGGTACTTCCCCTGCGGTTATCTCTACACTTCTAGCAATTAGAGAGTTAGGAGCAGAGATGATAATCAATGCTGGAACTGCTGGCGGTTTTAGAAAGCGCGGTGCAAAAGTTGGTGATGTCTATACGGTCGATACGACTGTATTTCATGATCGTAGAATCCCAATCCCAGGTTATGAAAGTTACGGAGTTTATAAGACAACTCACGTTATTGCTCAAAAATATGGAAAACTATTAAACTTAAAGACTGCAATTATTTCAACGGGAAATTCACTTGATATGAGTGCAGAAGATGAGAAACGAATTGAGGCAAGCCAAGCTGTACTAAAAGATATGGAAGCAGGAGCTATTGGCTGGGTAGTTGATCAATTTAATACTCCAACACTCTTTTTAAAGTCTGTGACAGACATAGTTGACGGAGAGCATCCAACAGAGGAAGAGTTCTTTGCCAATTTGAGATTAGCATCGGATAATTTAGGTAAGAAATTAATTGAGCTAATCGAAAAAATCTAAGGAGTGATTTATGAAACTACTAGCTGCTATACTTTTTATTCTTCCTGTTTTAGCTGCACCATGCGCTGGCCAAGAAGGTCAATACTGGATCAATAACGATGGAACACAAGGTGGATTCGTTGCCGACACTGCATATGTATCAAAGAATGTTTACATTGGGGAAAATGCACAAGTTTGTGATAAGGCCCAGGTAACAGGTTTTGCAAAAATCACAGGAAACGCAATTATTTCAGACTATGCAAAAGTATGGGGCAATGCTCATGTGTATGAGAATGCACAAGTATACGATGAAGCGTCTGTTTGGGATAATGCTCAAGCTTTTGGTGAATCTCGCATTTACGGATTTGCAGGCCTAAAAGGAAATGTAAAAGTATATGGAAAAGCACGTATGTTTGACGCTACTTACTCTTCAGGTCGTTATTACTAGGGATTAATATGAAAAAAATCTTATTACTTTCACTGTCTCTTTTTGTAATTGTAGGCTGTAAGGAACAAACACAAGTAAAACTTCGTGTTATTGAAACCACTGATCTTCATGGTTATTACAAAGACTACGATTATTATAAGAACGAAGAAAGTAAAAGATTTGGACTTGTAAAGACTGCGACACTTATTAAGAAGTATGCCGCACAAGCAGATAATTATACTTTAATTGATAATGGTGATCTCCTTCAGGGCAATCCTATGGCCGACTTTGTGGCCACGCATGGGAAAGAAGGAGTTCACCCTGCTTTTAAACTAATGAATCATCTTAAGTATGATGTTGGTAATATCGGAAACCATGAATTTAACTACGGCCTAGAATTTCTTGAGGCCTCTCTTAAAGATGCAAAATTTCCATATATTAATGCCAATGTCTATAAAGATGAAAATGGTAAACCAGGTCAAGCCTATTTCAAACAATACGTTATTTTAGAAAAGAAAGTGAAGGACACCAAAGGCCTTCCTCACAAGATTAAAATTGGCTATATTGGCTTTGTTCCGCCACAAATCATGATTTGGGATAAGAACAACCTTGAAGGAAAAGTCGTGGCCCGCGATATTGTTGAAGTCGCAAAAGAATTAACCGCCAAAATGAAAAACGAAGGTGCTGACGTCATTATTGCAATTCCTCACTCAGGTATTAGCACAGACGAATATAAGCTCTACGCGGAAGACTCTGTTTATTACTTAAGCCGTGTGCCTTATATTGATGCCATTGCCTTTGGCCATACACATGCCCTATTCCCTTCTAAAGACTATGAAGGTATCCAAGGTATTGATGCTAAGAAAGGAACAATTAATGGTGTGGCCGCAGTTATGCCTGGAAAATGGGGCTCTCATCTTGGTATTATAGATTTAAAACTAAATTTTGATGGAAGTAAATGGCATGTCATCGATGGCCAATCATCAGTTTATTCAATTTATGACAAAGAGTCAGACACTAGCGTAAAACCAGATCTAGAGCTAACTGAAATCATTGAAGATGACCACAAAAGAACAGTTAAATTGGCCGGCGAAAAAGTCGGATTCTCTAAAGAGAAGTTCTACAGCTTCCTATCACTAATTCAAGACGATGCAGTTACTCAAATTATCTCAAATGCACAAATTGATTATGTAAAAAAAGCAATCCAAGGTGATGCAAACCTTAGTGGCCTTCCAGTCTTATCGGCCGTTGCACCTTTTAAAACGGGAGGGAGAAAGAATGACCCTAATGGTTATACAACTGTAGAAAAGGGAGTTCTTACTTTAAGAAATGCCGCAGACCTATACCTCTACCCTAATATGCTCTATGCTCTTAAACTTACGGGTAAGGAAGTGAGGATGTGGCTTGAGTGTTCGGCGGGAATGTTCGCTCATATCGATCCTAAGTATAGTAAAGACCAGCCACTTATAAATTGGGGTAATTTTCGTTCGTATAACTTCGACATGATTGATGGCCTAACATACGAAATCAATATTACAAAAAGACGTCACTACGATGAAAACTGTAAGGTTTTAAACAAGGATTCATTTAGAATCGAGAATCTAAAGTATCAAGGTAAGGCCGTAAGTGATGGCCAAGAGTTTATTCTTGCTACAAATAGCTTTCGTGCAACAGGTGGAAAATTCCCGGGAGCTAAGAAGTCCAATGTAGTTTTCACCGCACCTGATAGTAATCGCCAAGTTCTTATAAACTACATTAGAAAAGAAACAAATGAGAAAGGCTTTGTGGATGCACGCCCAAATGAAAACTGGAGAATTAAACCAGTTCCAAACGCAGAAAAGCTAAAAGTTTATTTTGAAACATCACCTTCAAAGAAAGCAACAAGGTACATAAGAGAAAACTCGAAGTTTAAGCTTAATCGTATTAAAGAATTAGATGATGAAGGCTTTGCAAAGTACTATATTATCCTCAATTAGACACATCGCTTCCTCTGTATACTAAGGCGTAAGATGCTGATTTTACGCCTTAACGTATTAATCATATGACATTTACACAAAGTTTAGATAAAATCTACGGTCCGAGGATTAAATTCTCAAACGATTTAAAAGGATTTTATATGTCAGTATACGTCAATAGAACATTGAATATGAAAAAGATCAAGGCCATTGGCTTTGATATGGACTACACATTAGTTCGCTATAAAACAGAAGCATTCGAAAAATTTGTTTTTGAATTAGTACTTAAAAAGTTAGTGGATGTAAAAAATTATCCAAAAGAAGTAACAGAATTAAAATTTGATTTTAACCAAGTTATTCAAGGTTTAATTATCGATCGTCTTCGTGGAAATATTCTACAAACAAATCGCTACGGAAAAGTGAAGATTGCCAAGCACGGTACAAAGCCAATGGACTTTCACGATCAAAATGAAATCTACGGAAATAGTATCATTGATCTAAACTCTGATCAGTATCAATCATTGGATACAAACTTCTCTATTTCAAATGGAGCAATGTTTGCAAATCTTGTTGATCTAAAAGACCAAGGAATGAAGCTTCCTGATTACGAAACACTCTCTCATGATATCAAAGAAGTTATTGATATCGCTCACTCTGACAACTCTCTTAAGGGATATGTTGAAGAGCATCTTGAAGACTTCATTATCAAAGATCCAGAAGTAGCAAAACTTCTTGAGAGATTTAAGCGTTTTGGAAAGAAGCTAATTCTTATTACAAATAGTGAATGGACATGGACGAAGAGATTAATGGAATACACAATTAATCCATTCTTAAAAGAACACGAGACTTGGACTGACCTATTTGATATTTCAATCTGTCTTGCGTGTAAGCCAAGATTTTTTAACGTAAGCAATATGTTTCTAGAAATCCAAACGGATACAGGTCTTATGACAAACGCCGAAGGGACACTTGAACAAAACAAGGTTTACCAAGGTGGATGGGCCGGTAAACTACAAAAAGACCTAGGCCTTGAAGGTGAAGAAATCCTTTATCTTGGAGACCATATTTACGGCGACGTTCTAACATTAAAGAAAACATTTAACTGGAGAACAGCACTAATTCTAGACCCACTTGAAGCAGAGATTGAAGCAATCAGACAGTCAACTCCGACACAAGCTCTTATTGATGCAGAGATGGTACAAAAAGAAAAACTAGAGCACGAATTAAATAAGCTTGAACTTCTCAAACATGAAGACCCTGAAAAATATAATAAAGAAGATATAGGTAAGATCTTTGGTGAGATTGATAAAATTAACTCAAAGATTTCACAACACCTGGAAACTTACCGTCGATTCTTTAATCCTCATTGGGGAGAGATGATGAGAGCAGGTCTTGAAGAATCACGCTTTGCTGATCAAGTTGAGAAGTATGCATGTTTCTATATGGCAAAGATCACGGATCTTCTAGAGTACACTCCACGTACTTACTTTAGGCCAAAGAAGAGAATCTTGGCCCACGAAGATTCAACTATGCTTTAAATTTAGATTGTACAAATTGTTGAAAGACTCGGTAGACTTCATCACCGTATCCCCCGGCCATAACCCATGCTTGGGGGATGCCTTTCGACTCAAGTAATTCATACATATAATTATCTCTTTCAAGGCATTCTTCTAAAGTTAACTGAATTCCCTTCGCGCTTTCCAATATATCTTTTTCATAAACATCCGCACCTTGAACGACAATACAAAGATCATAATCATCTTTAACAAAGATTCCTATCTGCTTAAGCTTCTCTAGGTAGTTATCTTCGGGTGTTACCGGAATATCAAGAGTACTTGGAATATAGCTAGAGTTTGTTTTGTCAGGATTATCAAGAGGCCAACCATCTTTCATATGAATTGAGACACAGTCTATTGATTCATCATTGGCCACAATTTGTGCCGTTCCATCACCTTTGTGTGCATCCATATCCACAACAAGGCACTTCCCTAAACCTTTTTCTTTTTGAAGCTTTCTAATAGCAATTACAATATCATTAAACATACAAAAGCCACCTGGCCCATCACTCTTTGCATGGTGCATGCCTCCACCTAAGTGATACGAAAAACCAGATTCAAGAGCGTTACAAGCAGCAAGAAATGTTCCTTCACAATGAGAAAGAGCACGATTGACGAAATCACTTAATGGTTTTGTTGCGGCCGTTGGTTCATAACGATGGTAACTTCCATCATCATTAATAAGCTCATAGGCTTCAAGGACAAGTCCAGTGGGATCAAGCTTTGTACGTGCACAGAAATCACGTTCATGAACAAGAGCAAGGTCGCTTAAGAAAAAATGAGTTAATCTTCTTCTCTCAAGAAAAGGAGAATTCTTAAATTCTTTTAAAATTTTTGTCACTCTTTCATCTTTTAAAGGAACACCAATACCGTAATCAGTATAGCTTCCAAGGGACTCTTCCATGTAATAGAGTCGACTTTTTTCTAGATGGTATTTCATAATCATTCCTTTATTAATGAAACTTAGCTTGCTTGATTATCCTAATATTATATAGTTATACCTTAAAATCGCCTGTAAATCTTACAAATTTAAGAATGAGACAAGGCCCTTTGCTATAGTAATCTATTAGCTCTGCTATAAGTATATGATTTATTTGGGAGATTAAATTTCATGACAAATAGGACGATCTGGCTTCGCCATGAAACTAAACCATTTGAGCAGCGTAGTGCTCTAACACCTCAAGCGGCCTTAAAACTAAAGGAGCTTGGTCATGAAGTAATTATTGAACGCTCACCAAACCGTATCTTTAAAGACGAAGAATTTGAGGCCGTTGGACTTAAGATGATGCCTACAAATTCATGGATAAACTTCGCACCAGCAAATGCTTTTATCCTTGGACTAAAAGAGCTTGATACTCACGACTTTCCTCTAACTCACCGTCATATTCACTTTGCTCACGTTTATAAAAATCAAGTAGGCTCAAAAGAAATGCTTGACCGTTTCATTCAAGGAGATGGAAAGCTATACGACCTTGAATACCTCACTGATAGCAATGGAAAAAGAATTGCTGCCTTTGGAAAGTGGGCCGGTTTTGTTGGAGCAGCTCTGGGACTTAAGAACTGGATCTGCCAGCAACAAGGAACTGATTTTAATGAATGTGCACCACTTCGCTCGTATTCATCTCAGCATGATCTTATAAACGAATTATGTAAAGAACTTGACGAACTTGGCTCAAGACCAAGAGTTCTAGTCATTGGAATTAAAGGACGTTGCGGACGTGGAGCAAAAGAGCTTCTAGATGCTGTTGGAGTCGAGATGGCCGGCTGGGGAAGGGCCGATACGAAAGTCGCTAGGCCAATAAAGCAGATTCTTGACTACGATATACTCGTTAATTGTACATTAAATAAAAAACCAGCAGAGCCATTTCTAAATTTAGATATACTAATGAATGAAAGAAATCTTTCTGTAATTTCTGATGTTAGCTGTGATCCTACTGGGCCATGTAATCCACTTCCTATATATCCAGATATTACAACGATCGATAAACCGACTTTCAAAGTTGAAAAATTAAATCAACTTCTCGAAGTTACGGCCATTGACCACTTACCTTCACTTCTTCCAAGAGAAAGTACAGAGGAGTATGTTGAGCAACTACTACCTTATCTAATTGATTTACTTAATGGTGATATTGAAGGCTCTCCATGGGAGAATGCTCTAGAAACTTTCTATCAAAAAACAATTGAACTAGGTTTAGAAAAGAGATTAGTCGATGGGCCTCAATTACTGATGTAATTTTCGATCGCTCTCACTTCATCGTAATTTTCATAATTCTCGTATTTCTCATACCCTTTAATAAGGTATTGGCACTTCTTTAAACAAAGCTGTGATAGCGCTTCTATTCTTTCTTGCGAAAGCTGGCGATTTGCCTTGGTCCAGGCCATGGCCTTAACTCTCCAGTAGTCCATCGCAAAGAATTTAAATGACAATTGATCATCATGTCCAGCATGCTTAATAACAAGGTCCTCAACTATGAAACCAATCTCATATAGAGACGTTATCTTAAGCCAAAGGTCGTAGTCTTCACAAACAACAAAATCTTCATTAAAGCCACCCATCTCTTCAAATAAGCTACGCTCCATTAAGACACTTGATGGTGAGATCACACAGTTTTTTAATGAGCGAATAAACATATCCCCTCCAACTTTCTGATGAGCTTTCCTTTGTTTTACAACCTCACCATCTCTTAGCCAATGCTCTCCTGTATGGCACAGACGTAGCTTAGAGCTTTCTAGTAGATTTAGCTGATGTTGAAGTTTATTCTCTCTCCACTCATCATCTGAGTCAAGAAATGCAATATAGCTTCCAGATGATTGGATGACGCCAAGGTTACGAGCTGCAGAGACTCCCCGATTTTCTTGAAAGATATATTTAAGACGCTCATCTGAAAAAGAATCGACGATAGCTTTTGTATTATCACTAGAGCCATCATCAACAATGATCAGCTCAAAACTTTGAAAACTTTGTTTTAAAACAGAGTCAATTGCACGGGCCAAGAAATTGGCCCGATTGTATGTAGGAATGATGACACTAACTAACACTATTAATGATACCTTCCAGCATCTCTTTGGTTACCTTTTTTTCAAGAGAATTTAGAACTCCATCTAGCTGATCATGATTTCTAGCACCACAAAGAATAGTACTTAGCTCATCATGAGAAAGATTAAAATGAATTGCAAAGTCTAATCCGCTAAGCCCATGCTCTTCAAGTGCCGGCTGCATTCTTGCAACAATATCATAGCGACTGTCTTTATCCATGGCCTTCCACCATGGTGCCCATGAGCGGCAATCACTTTTGTCAAACTTACGATCTTTTGTCACTCTTCCAGTAAGAATCCCCTTATCAAGTGTTCCCCAACTCATGAAGCTTATGTCTTCACTTTTTACAATTGGAAAGATGTCATTTTTTACGTCTTGTTCAAAGAAGTTAAATTGAGATTGAATCACTTCGATCTTATCAATTTCAGAAGCTAACTTAAACTCTTCAGGTGTTGTATTACATAATCCAATATGCTTAATTTTCCCTTCATGCTTGGCCTTCGCAATGACCTCAAGTGTTTTTCTAATATCCACTTTTTCATCAGGCCAGTGAACCATATACAGATCAATATAGTCTGTATTTAAGTCCCTAAGAGACTGCTCAATCATTTTTTTAGTGACAACTGGATCATTAGTCATATCCACGCGTTTATTCTCATGCCAAGTCACACCAGACTTAGAGACAATAAAAACTTTTTCACGGTTATTCTTAAATGCTTCACCAATTCTCTTTTCACTCTCACCAAAACCGTAAATAGGTGCAGTATCGAAGATCTTAACTCCACGATCAAAGGCGTACTGAAGAAGACTAATTGAATCCTCTTTACTAATATCACCAAATCCATAACCTGCGCCCTCTCCTGAGATGCTGGCGCCACCAAATGCAAATTGTCCAAATTGATCTAATATTTTCATAAGTCATGAATATCTATTTCGCCTAAATGCGTAAAGACTTGACGCACCGACAAGATAAGCGTTATCTCCTACTTATGGATTTACTTGTATTTGCCCACCGCGGCGAGGCCCAAACATTTTTAAAAGAGATGGATCTTAAGTCCCATCCTGAATTTAACGATCTTTATCTAAGTGGTGATAAAAGTTTAGGTTTAGTCCTAACAGGAGAAGGCCCACAGAATGTAATGATGGCACTAACCTATGCGATGGGCCTTCTAAAAACACAAGGAATAAAGCTAAATCAGCTCATTAATCTTGGAATCTGTGCTTCTTTTAATAAAGAACTTCGACTAGGTGAAATATTTGAGATTAGAACCATCTATGGACAAGGTGAATTTAAAAGCTTTCAGTGCCTTTGCGAATCTTCAAAGTTAGATCTAATTACTGCAAATGAACGAATTCTTGATTCAAAGCTTGCAAACTCACTTTCTCATTTTGCACCACTTGCTGATCGTGAGGCCTGGGCCATTGGGTTAGTGTCAAAAAAATTCCAGATTCCTTTAAGAGCTTTTAAATTAATCTCTGATCACGTTACAGATGCACCAATTTGTGAATATATAAAAGAACATGCACAGGACTATTCGCAAGAGTTGTATCGCTACTTTTTAACTTCTGTTTCGAAAAAAGAGAAGCCACCCAATGCAGATCTTTCTTTTCTTGATGATAAAAACTTTTACTTTACTCTTTCTCTAGAGCGCGAAGTTACAAACTTAATAAAGCAAATCCTAGTAAAGTATGAAATGAATCAGGAAGAACTTTTAAACTTAAGTGCTATAAAAGATATTAAGGCCCATGAAGTAACTCCAAAGAAGAAGGCCTTAGAGCTTAGAGACTTCTTGAAAGAAAAGCTCTATCCAACTCGAACAAAAATAATTAAACAACTTGATAACTTTGTTAAAGATACAGGCCTAGAAAAAAATGAGCTAACTTACGATCCTTCACTGGAGAAAGTTATCCTCTTTATACGATCAAAAATAACTTCTGAAACAGAACTCATGAGTATTCAAAAGAAACTTTCAAAGATTGATTGGAATAGATTTAATTCTCTCATGAATGGAGAAGAACTTTGAAAATAGAGAAGATCTTTATTGAAGACTCAATCAAGGATACCTTGATCTCAAGTCAGCTTCCTCTTAAGTTTCCAAAAGCACAAATTGAAATTATTTCTAACTATGCAGATATTTGGGGCAGAGTAAAAAAACCTTACTTACAAAAGAGAGACTCACTAAACCTCTTTATTGCTAGAAAGCAAGGCCAACTCATAAAAGAGGCCCCTAATGCTTACGGTATCTCCGGAGAGCCACACTACTATTTTATTCACGCGTACAATTGTATTTATGAGTGTGACTACTGCTATCTGCAAGGGTATTTCAATACTCCAGATCTAGTGCTCTTTGTAAATCATCAAGAGATTATTAGTGAAATGCAGAAGCTGGCAGATAAGTCGGATGAAAATATGTGGTTTCATGCGGGAGAATTTAGTGACTCTCTTGCCCTGACCCACCTTACTGGTGAGCTAAATTTCTATCACGAGTTTACGAAGAAAAATCCTCACTGCTATATTGAGCTAAGAACAAAATCCGCAAATATTAAAGAGCTTCTAAAGCTTGCACCACTGCCAAATTTTATTACATCATTTTCTCTTTCACCAAAGAATAAGATTAAGTCTCATGACCTTAAGACTCCGAGTCTCTCGGCCCGTCTTAAGGCCATTAAACGCCTTTATGAAGCTGGTCACCCTATTGGTATTCACTTTGATCCAGTGATTCACAGTGAGGATTTTGAGAGTGAATATCAAGAGCTAATTAATGAGTTATGTGAAGTCATCCCCTTAAGTAAAGTTGAGTATATTTCCATTGGTGTTGTACGCTTTACCAAAGATGTTTATTCACAAGTAAAGAAGAACTACCCACAAACAACTTACTTTCACTCTGAATTAACCAAGGGTGAAGACGGAAAAATTCGCTATCCAAGACCAATGAGAATGTGGATTTTGGGCAAGATAAAAGACCTCTGTCTAAGAGCAGGTGCATCTGAAAAGAGTACCTATCTCTGTATGGAAGAGTAGTTACTCGTCTAAGTATTCTGGAAAATTAAGATAGAGAATCTCAATGACAGAAGAAGAAAAGCCGCGCTGCCTTTCCCGATAATTACGATAAAATTCGCCAGGGTTTACGATTTTAGCATTCTTTGCCGATGCCTGTTCAAAACCTGTTTGAGATGTGGACATCTCATCATAGATTGACTCAAGCTCAGAAAAGTACTCACTATCTTTGTTTGATAAACTCCCTACGGCCTTTAAGAGAGTTAAAGACACTAGGATATTATCTTGTAGGCTATCTATTTCTAGACTAGAAACAAGTTTATTAACTGTGCTATCAATTATCTGGGCCCTTTGAGCTTGTGTAATTCTATCTTCACTCGACATTTCAATAATAGTCTCAAATAGCACTGTAATATTAGACTGGCGACAAATTAGAGGTGCTCGCATAATCGTGGCCATATCCTCTTCACTTATCTCATCAACACTATCAAGGGCCTCTTGAGCAAGTTCAGGAAAATTCCTGGCCATCGCTCTCCCATCATTACCAACGAACTGATCGAGAACTCCACTAACAAGATTAGCGATATTACTCTCTTGTGCATAATAGCCCGAATTAGGGTCAATGATTTGTGTCGGTGGCATCACGGAATTATAAGCCTGCTCACAGTCAGAATTACTCTTCTTTAGGTCTTCAATATTAGCACTTAGCTCTGAAAAGGCCCCTCCATCTGGGCCAAAATTACTCAATACCACAACCTGGTCATCAGACCTCTTATAGTCTGCTTGTTCATGGAATTGCTTTCGTGGAACGAATTTCTTCTTAGGTAGTGCGCGATCTGTAAACGTTATTGATGAGCTCTGAGAATATTGTTCTCTCAAGGCCTCAGGATGGTATTGCTCATTATAATATGTGTAGAAATAGTAACCGAGGGCCATTAAGACCAAGACTGATAAAAACAATAATATTCGTTTTTTCAAATCTCTTCCCTCAAAAAAGTTCTAACTATCTAGAATTACATTTAATAATAAGTATATGATAACGATATTCCGCTGCTATGTCCAAATAACTTTGGTTTTTTGCAGTAAAATCCGTAGGATATTACGCAATTTGTACAAAAGTAGTTGCACTTTTATGACGTTATGTTTATATTCTACAACCTAATAACCCATATGTTAATGTAGAGTTTATATAAATAAATAAGGATGAAGTGATGGCACGTACATGTGATTTAACTGGAAAAAGAAGACTTGTTGGTAACAAAGTTTCTCACGCTAAAAATAGAACAAAAATGACTCAAAAACCAAACCTTCAAACGAAGAGAGTTTTTGATCCTGTAACAGGTGAAACAATCAAGCTTAGACTTTCAACTAGAGCAATCAGAACTCTAGATAAAGTTGGTTCACTTTCTAAGTTCCTTAAGAAGTACAAGCACCTTTGGAACGCTTAATTAGATTAAAATCGATTTAAGATAAAGAAAAGGCCAGCATATTGCTGGCCTTTTTATTTGGGTAGTTTGAATATTTCTTAGTATTGAACATCTACTTGATCAATAGCAAATCCCCACTTCTGAACTGAACGATCAGACTTGAAAACAAGCTTAAGCGTATCACCTTCAGCGAAGAAAGAAGTATAGTTCTCACCTGAACCAGTAATCTTCTCAACGAGTACACCTCTGGCATCTCTAACTTCGATAAAGTCATAACGATTCTCAAGATCAAATTTACGAACTCTGACTCTCATAAATTTTGCACCTTCAACAGTGTAAGTCGTCTCAAGAGTTTGGTTCTCTAAATATGGATGCTCTGATTCAAAAGAAGAAACATTTACAGTTTCCCAATCTTCTGGATTTGGCTCATTTCTTTCAGGAACTGTGTCAGTTAGAAGATTATAAGCATTAATACGACCAGCGTTGATTGTCTTACCTCTTAGAGCTGCTACAGGATCAGAAGTAACCATTACCTTATTTCTAATTTCTAGTGGAGTAAGTCCTTTATTTTCAGAAAGGAATAGACCAATTACACCAGAAACATGTGGTGTTGCCATTGAAGTTCCTGAGTAAGATGCATAACGTCCACCTTTAACAGTTGAAAGAATCTCGTGTCCTGGAGCACCGATATGTACTGTTGAGCGTCCATAACAAGAAAAGCTTGCTAGTTCATCAGCAGCAGTTGTTGCAGCAACAGAGATTACGTTATCAACGTTGTAGTTTGATGGGTAGTGTGGACGTGAATCATTATCTGTTGAAGAGTTACCAGCAGCCGCTGTAAATACGATCCCTGCTTCATTAGCTCTTTCAATTGCTTCTTTAAGAGCTTCTGAGCGGCCACCGCCTCCCCAAGAGTTTGACATAATATCAACACCAATTTTCGTTGCGTAATCAATTGATTTAATTGCAGCTTCAGTTGAACCTGAACCGCTATCTGTTAGGAATTTAATACCTACAAATTGTACATCTCTCATAACACCAGCAACACCAATAGCGTTGTGTGAAGCACCGATTGTACCAGCACAGTGAGTTCCGTGAGAGTGACCATCCATTGGATCACCATCATTATTTGCGAAGTCATATCCGTGGATATCATCTACATACCCGTTACCATCATCATCAATTCCGTTACCTGGAATCTCGCCTTCGTTTGTCCACATTTGATCTCTTAGATCTGGGTGATTATAATCGATACCAGTATCGATAACAGCAATCTTAATAGCACGATCACCTTGAGTAATTTCCCATGCTCTAAGTGCATCTACGTCTGCACCTTCAACACCAGAAACACCTCTTGGAGCATTTGAACCAGTGTTTTTCAGACCCCATAGTTGACCAAATTTTTCATCAGCTGGCGTGTAGTAAACACCTTCATCTGAAGAAGTGCTATAGCTTAAGATTTCTTCTAATACATTTGTGTGTACGATTGGCTTAACGATTTCATAGATAAAGTTTGGCTCTGCATACTCTACCTCTGCTCTTTCATTCATTTGCTTTGCAATTGCATCAATTGACACAAGAGACTCATTAAACTTAACTACATATAAGTCACCAGACGTTAATTCGATACGTCGGTCAAGCGAACTTCCATGTAATGATTGTCCAAAAAAGCTTTCAACAGATACATCTTTCTTTAGCTTTACAATTAGTTCACCTGGAACGTAATCAGCAGCTAGTGGAGAAAGGGCCATTGCTGAAACAACAGCGGGTGCTAAAAATGCTTTTAATCTCATTAGATCCTCCTAATCTTTTTATCTCCCTTCCATGGGAGACCCTATGCTAAGACTTTTGAATAATTGTCTACCAACTAGTTTAACACTCTTTCAGAGGCAAAAATTTCAAAAGATACAAAATATTGAAAATGTGAGAAAATGTTAGTTAATGATACACGGTAAAAGTAGCGACCCAGTCCTAATAAAGAGAATCAAAGTTAACGTTTGGACACTTCGAGATGAAGTGGAAGCAGCTGTAAAACTACGATATAAAAATGGTGAGAAGCCTAATATTGACGACCTTATCGAGATTTACAAGGATAAAGGCGAACTACCAATCAACGATAGTATTGAAGACGAAGAGTCTGCTCTTGATCCACAGGCTTTGGCCGACGCGGCCATGTCTGGAGACAACGTTACGCCAATCAAAGAAACAAAAATTATCAAGCAATTTATTCCTGATTTACCTGCAGGCAAAGTCTATGTGGGAAATATTCTCCTATCTGAACTCTACATGGATGGTATGTATTTCTTTTGTGAGAAACAATTTACTCAAGGTCAATCGATTGTTGTTGATATTCAAATACCAAATCGAATTATTCTAAATGGCGTCGTCATCTTCTCACGTACCTACAATATGAAGAGCCGTATTATTTCCCAAACGAGTATGCCGTTCCGAACAGGTATCAAGTTTACATTCCTAAAAGAAGGTGAACGTACCCTACTTAGAAATTTCATCAAGTCTATTGAGCCAGAAGTTAGAGAGGAACCAACTGCTCCGGCGGCGTCCAAAGAAAAAGGCTCAGATGCTGAAGATGACTTCGATCTCTTTGACGATCTCGAATAAGAATTCTAGAATTTCTTATGCAAAATATTAAACGTAATTACTTTTCAGCTAGCCTCGTCTCAATACTCTTTATTACTCTCCTTTTTGGAGCAGTTATTAGTGAATTTTTTCAAGCTCCAGTTATTACATCAAAAGAACTGTCTAATCTTCAGTTTCTATTCACAAGTGATCAAGTTGATAAGGTTGATAATATCTCCCTTCAATCAAACCTAGGACGCTTTAGTCTTGCTAAAAATAAGAACCAATGGATTATTACGAAACCAAGAAGAATTAATGCCAATGAAACAATCATTAATAAACTTTTGGACTCGCTTAAAAATGTTAAAATCAAGAAGATTTTTCCAAAGGATCCAATTAACCTTTCAAACTTCTCTCTCGATAATCCTACTTCAATTATCACGCTAAAAGGTGAAGATGGATCTGATGAAACCATCTCATTTGGTTTAATTAACCCAATTGATAACTCAACCTATGTCGTGAGTGATAAGGACAATGCCATCTATCACGTTAATGCAGTAAAGTTCTCTCTTGAAAAGATTGATCTTCCCTCTCTTATTGATTCACGAGTCTTTAGTTATGCTCCAAGTGATATTAGAGGAGTTACAGTTATTAATTCTGGAAAACTACGCTTTGAATTCAGTCGAAATGATAAAGATATCTGGGTTTCAGGAAATAAGGCCCTCGATGATGAGGCCGTACAAGAGTTCTTAGTAAAGCTTACAAGTTTTAAATCCAACTCTATCCTTGATAAACGAACAGATAAAATGGATAAGGCAATTGAGCGCTATCTGGCCAAGCCATACTTTAAAGTCATCGTTAAGATCAAAACAGGTGAAGAAATTGAGTATGACCTCTCTTGGGTTTTAACAAGCTTACCTGATCTAAACATTGAGAAAAAAGAGAATTTTATTATTCGAGCATCAAATAGAGAGCACCCTTTCTTAGTGAGTAAAGAGTACTTAAATGTTTTATACAAAAGGCTAAGATCTTTTAGACCAAGCCCTTTGAATAAAATTATTTACTAGGCAATTAGCTTATTTAGGATATTAGAGGCAGCTCCTTCAACTTCATCAATAACGTGTTGAACGGCCTTACCTACGCGATGATGTTTGATTGGAAATTTTGCGAAAGGAATGAACATATAGTAGGTCTCCCCTTTGCAAGTCTCAAGAGCATTTAAATCCTTAAAAATATTTTCATCAAAGTCAATTTTTACAGATTTTGCTTTTGTACAATTTCCAATAACTTCATCAAACTCTTCGAACTTTTTCCCTGTAGCACTGAGGAGTCCCCCAACCTCAGCACTAAGAGATATTTGGTCGGACTGCGATAGACTTAAGAAGTTCTTATGACCTTCAATCGATACAAGGATTCCCTTGCGACTCAATTGCACAATCTGTCCATCAACAGGTTTTAAAATAGAATTCCAAAATGAAAATTTAGCTTTTAAACTTGTATTCATTCTAAAGTCACGATGACTTAGAGAAAGATTATTAAGCAGACGATCATAGACAAATAATTTATAGATATCATAATCAACCCATCTCATTGAATGAAGATGCATAAATGGGCCGGCCTTATGCTTAAGAGAAATAAGGGTTTGCTTATTCACATCAAACCACAGGTGCTTAAGCCTAGGATCAATATAGAAGTTATATAGATCAAAGAGTGTTGTCTCCATCTCTCCTTTCTTATTAACAAGCCAAACTGGTATTTCTTTAAAAGTCTCGAGTTCTTCTTTTACTTCCTCAATACTCATTGAAGAATCACCATTTAAATGTCGCTCTTTCATTGCACAAATTAACTTTGACCAATTCGACCAATGTAGGCTGTACGAACTGTCATCAAATAGTTGAATTGATTCAAATAATTTCGGGTCAGCAATATAATCTTCTAGATTCTTTAGCGCACTCATGGCCTTCTCACTTGTCAAAATTAGCTCAACATTCGTTCTATCAATTCAATATAGCAACTTAGTTAATTAATTCGAGACTTATTCAAAATAGCCTTTAATTTCTATTAATTTCGAGTGCTTAACTTATAAGCTAAGGCTTTTTCTATTAATTAAAAAAATTGCGAAATATTGCCTATTATTCTTGGTATTTAATGATTTTAGCGACTTAAGCTATAATATGAACTATGAAAGCAGAGGATATCTTCCGTAAATCACATTTGGCCTTAAACTTAACCCCTTTTACTATTAGGGAGCTGTTTAATATTCCAACAACACCATGTGATGTCTATATCTTCGAGGATGGAAAATTTAAGCACAATCTCTACCGTGGAACATATGTATCAAATGACACACTTAAAGAGATGATTGAAAAAGGTCATACTATTGTTTTCGCTACAACAGAGCAAAGACAAGAGCTTAAAGAATTACAACAAGACTCTCTTAGACAAGTAACTCGCTCATTTTCTATGGGTGATACTTACCAAAATTGTAAGAATCAATTAAATCTTATAACTATCAATCTTCGTTATCTCTTTGAAGACCCTACAGATGATAGTGCACTTAATTTGCAATACCAAAGTCTAAAAGTTTTGGCGTCTTTCTTGATTAAGAATACAAAAATGCACGAGGCACTTTATCGATATTTTGCGGCCCAGGGCCACCACTATATTTTTGCACAGCCCCTACTTTCATCTATTTTTCTTGTGGGGATTTTAAAGACGTCACAACTATATAATGATAAGGATATCGAGAATTTTTTTATCACGAGCTACTTTAAAGATATTGGAATGTCGGCCATTCCAATTGATAAGTACGATAAGGAAAATCTTTCAGAAATGGATAAGGTACTTCTTGCAAAACACCCGATTATTTCGGCCCGTATACTACAAGGAAGAATTCAATTAAGTCCGGCCCATATGAAGGTTATTGAAAATCATCACACGTTCAGTATTTTAGATAAGTACGACTCAGACAACCAGTACTTAAAAAATTTAACTGTTACAGGTTTTGAAACAATCATGGTAAATATTTGTGATATTGTAGCGGCAATGATCTCTCCACGCCCCTACCGAGAGGCCCTTACAATCTTTGATGCCTTAGAGAAAGTGCGTTCACATATTGGTAAGGATTACCCTCACGAGTTTAAGATTATCATTAATTATTTTCGTAATTTCTTTACAACTTCAGTCAAGTAAAAAAAACTTTTCATAACGTTTTAAATATTTCACAATTATAAGTAACCAAGGACTAAGGTTAATATATTTTTATTACATATATTTAAATTCAACATTTGCCAGATTCTAGGGAGGGAACATGGCCAACGAAGTAAGCCCGGTAACGGGAATTATCGCAGAAGAAAACGTCTTTATCGATTTTGGTGAACACGAAGGTAAATCAATTTTAGAAATTCAAGACACTCTACCTGAGTACTACGATTTTCTCATAAACAAAAGAGAAGAAGGAATCTGTACGATCCGTCGTAATCAAGACAAGTCCTTCCGACTTTACGTTTCAAATACATTACAATAATCACGCGGGGCGACAACGTCGCCCATTTTTTAACAAAATCTTAATAAACACCATATTTACCATGTGCTAAATTCAATAAAACACTGAGTTTAGGAGACACACATGATTAAGAGAATAGTTGCACTCTGCCTGTTACTGGCAAGTACAAGCACATTCGCTTTAAAGATTAATGCCGCTGGAGCATCTTTTCCATACGCAATATATTCAAAATGGTTTTCAGAGTATTCAAAAATTAATCCAGAGGTTCAATTTAACTATCAACCAATTGGCTCAGGTGGAGGTA
Organism: Bacteriovorax sp. BAL6_X; assembly: GCF_000443995.1. Classification (NCBI taxonomy): domain Bacteria; kingdom Pseudomonadati; phylum Bdellovibrionota; class Bacteriovoracia; order Bacteriovoracales; family Bacteriovoracaceae; genus Bacteriovorax; species Bacteriovorax sp. BAL6_X. The sequence goes on along the minus strand of NZ_AUMC01000003.1, from coordinate 820,749 downwards.
TTCGCCAGCTTCTAAAAGAAACAGTTGATTTTGGTGCTTCAGATGCTCCAATGAAAGCAAAGGATAAGAAGAAAGCAAAATGGCCAGTTCTTCACGTACCAATGGTTCTAGGAGCCGTTGCTATCGCTTATAACCATCCTCAAGTACCTGACCAACTAAAGCTAGATGGGCCAACACTTGCTGATATCTACCTAGGTAAAATAACTAAGTGGAATGCTGCTCAAATATTAGCTCTGAACCCTGGAGTCAAACTTCCTTCAGACGACATCCTTGTTGTTCGTCGTGCAGATGGTTCAGGAACAACTAAGAATTTTGCTGACTACCTTGTGGAAGTAAGCACAGAATGGAAGCAAAGAGTTGGAACAGGAAAGTCACTTCGCTGGCCAACAGGAGTTGGGGCCAAAGGAAATGATGGTGTAACTTCAATTGTAAGTAACACGAAGGGTTCAATCACTTATATGGACCTTGCCCACGCAAGAAAGAATAATATAAAAACAGTTGCTCTTAAAAACAAAGCTGGTCTTTATATCAATCCAACAGTTGAGGCAGTTTCGGCATCGGCCAAAGAATTCAAAACTGAAGGAAAAGAATTAACTGGTTCACTAATCAACAGCAGTGCCAAAGACTCGTACCCTATTAGTGCCCTTACTTATATTCTTCTTCCGATGGTAGAAAAAGATCTAAAACAGGTTGAGATATATAAATTTGTCGAATGGGCAATCAGCAAAGGTCAAAGTTATGCAAAAGAACTTTACTACGCTCCACTACCTACAGAACTTTCCAAAAAGGTATTAGAAAGGGTAAAATCTCTTTAATGAACATACTTAAAAAATTAAGGCCAGCTTCTCCTTCAAAACAGGATAAGTTGGCCTATATAACACTTCGATTCTTTTCTCTTATTGTCATTGTTCTGCTAATACTTATGGTTGGTCAGCTATTCTACGCTAGTCGTGAGGCATTTAGTGAATTTGGTTTTAAATTCATCACAGATGACTTTTGGAATCCTATTGATGATGAATTTGGTGCACTACCATTTATCTTTGGTACAGTAGTTACTTCTCTACTAGCTCTACTTATTGCAGGTCCAGTTAGTATTTCAGTGGCACTGTTTATTACAGAATATCTTCCAAAAGGTATTTCGGGTATTCTAGGAACTTTCGTTGAACTAATCGCTGCCGTCCCTAGTATAATCTTTGGACTCTGGGGCCTATACTATCTCGCTCCATTTGTAAAAGAAATGCTTACTCCGGCACTTAAAGCAACACTTGGTTTTCTACCTCTCTTTCAAGGTCCAAGCTTTGGAATTGGTATTCTTACGGCCTCAATTATTTTGGCAATTATGATTATTCCGACTATTACTTCAGTTGCTCGTGAAGTCTTTCGTTCAATTAATATTCTCCACAAGGAAGCGGCCTTAGGTCTAGGTGCAACAAAGTTTGAAATGATCAAGATCGCAGTATTAAGGCCAAGTTTTTCAGGAATTGTTGGAGCACTCGTTCTAGGTCTAGGACGTGCACTTGGAGAGACAATGGCCGTTGCTATGGTAATTGGAAATACTCCACAAATTTCAAAATCAATTTTTGCCCCGGCCTCAACAATGGCCTCCGTTATGGCAAATGAATATGCAGAAGCAGAAAGTGATCTACACCTTTCAGCTCTATGCCTAGTTGGACTACTTCTTTTTGTTGTTACTTTTGTCGTTAACCTTGTTGCACGAACAATTGTATGGAAACAAACGAAGGGAGTTTCTAAATGAAAATCTCAAAAAGTCGAATTATAAAAAATCAAGTTTTCAAGGGACTACTCGTTCTCTCTGCTCTACTTGTCATTCTTCCTTTAATTCTCGTCTTTATTTTTCTTCTGCAAAAGGGATCTACTTCAATTAGCCTCGATTTCTTTTTAAATGATCCAAAACCAGTTGGTGAAGTTGGTGGCGGAATGAGACATGCCATTTTAGGAACACTTATTATGGTTTCAATTGGCTCTCTCATAGCGGTCCCTGTTGGGACACTATGTGGTGTCTACTTAAGCGAATACGGAAAAGGTAAGATTGCAACTTCTCTTAGATTTACAATAGACCTCCTAACAGGTGTACCTTCAATTGTTGTTGGTATTTTTTCTTATTTAATCTTTGTTGTAAGCTTCAAATCATTCTCGGCACTGGCCGGTGCTTTTGCACTTAGTATAATAATTCTACCGATTGTAACGAGAACAACTGAGGAGATCTTAAAGCTTATTCCTAGACACGTCAGAGAAGCTGGCCTTGCTCTTGGACTTCCAAGATGGCGAGTGATTTATAATATTATTCTTAAAGGTTCTAGAAACTCTCTTATGACAGGAGTTATTCTGGCCATTTCTCGAGCGGCAGGCGAAACAGCTCCCCTACTTTTTACAGCATTTGGAAGTATGTACATGAGCTATAATGTAGCGGGCCCAATGGCCTCTCTTCCAGTACAAATTTATAACTATGCAATTAGTCCGTATAAAGAATGGCAACAGCAAGCTTGGGCCGGATCATTTACACTTATTATTATTGTTCTAGGACTAAATTTAAGTGCTAAGTTTTTATTCAATTCAAAGAAACTTAAGAAATTCTTTGCGAGGAAATCATAATGTCTAATAACGATATCATTTTAGAAGTTAATAATATTCAAGCATGGTTTGGTGACTTTCACGCCGTGAAAGGAATTGATCTTAAGTATCATAAAAATACGGTCAATGCGATAATTGGTCCTTCAGGGTGTGGTAAATCAACATATATTAGAACTCTAAATCGTATTCACGAAGAAGTTCAAGGCGCGCGTGTTTCTGGAGAAGTCCTACTTGAAGGGAATGATATTTATGCACCTTCAGCAGACCCCGTTGAAATTCGCAGAAAAATCGGAATGGTTTTTCAAAAGCCAAATCCATTTGCCGCCATGAGTATATATGACAATGTTGTCATTGGCCCAAGACTTTGGGGTAAAAAGAAAAAAAGCGAACTTGATGAAATAGCCTACAACTGTCTTTCAAAGGCTGCACTTTGGAATGAAGTAAAAGATAAGCTACACCAAGAAGGGACTTCTCTTTCAGGCGGTCAGCAACAAAGGCTTTGTATTGCAAGAACACTAGCAACAAATCCTCCAATCGTTTTAATGGATGAACCAACATCAGCACTAGATCCGATTGCAACTGGAAAGATTGAAGATCTTATGAGTGAGCTTAAAAAGGACTACACGGTAATTGTCGTAACTCACAATATGCAACAAGCTGCCCGTATTGCTGACTATACAAGCTTCTTTATCCTAGGCGAACTTATTGAGCATGGCCTAAGTAGCGATGTCTTTACAAATCCAAGAGAAAAGAAAACAGAAGATTATATCACTGGCCGTTTTGGCTAAGGAGCATTCAATGGAATTAACTGTTGAAACACTAAGAAAAGATATTACAGAAATGGCAGCAGTTGTGGAAAAGATTCTCCACGTTGCAGTAGATGAAAAATCAAAAATAGAAAATCTTTATGAGCTTGAAAATGAGATTAATGAATTTCATAAGCTTGTGGATGATCATGTCTTTAAATTTATTGCTCTCAAATCCCCTACAGCAATTGACCTTAGAACGGCCCTTGCTATTATGAAAATCAATTCCGAATTAGAAAGACTTGGTGATGAAGCCGTTAACTTAAAACGCTACCTAATGCGAATTTCAAACCAAGAGAAACACTGTAGTATCATCCAAGCTGAAGTCTTTGAAATGGTTAGAAAGAGCTTAATTGCCTTTGCTTCAAATAATATTCAAATGGCAACAGATGTTATCAAAGCCGACCACGAAGTTAACTCTCTCCACAGAGATCTTGTTAAGAAGTTCTACCAACTTTTAAAAGATGGAAAAGCAGAAGTAGATGAAGGCTTTGCAGTCATTCGCGTCTCAAAGATCTTTGAGAGATGCGGTGATCATGCAACAAATATTTGTGAAGATATTATCTTCCTAGAGTCAGGTAAAGACGTAAGGCACACAGAGGAACAGTAAGGCAAGTAATGAAAGCACTTATCGTAGAAGACGAACAATCTATTGCAAAATTAATTGGGGTTAATCTTAAGGCCATTGGAATTGATTACGACATGGCAAATACAGGAAATGATGCCATTAACGCCATTGAGAACAATCAGTATGACCTCTTTGTTCTGGATCGAATGTTACCGGATTTAAGTGGTGTTCAGATATGCCAATATATTCGAAATACTAAGAAATTAAAAAGTGTCGGTATCCTATTTGTTACAGCATTAACTTCAAGCGAATCAATCATTGAAGGACTCGATGCGGGAGCTGACGATTATATTACAAAGCCGTTTGATATCGGTATTCTTAAGGCAAGAGTTAGTAGTCTAAAAAGACGAGTTGAAGGCCATCGCGATAGTTCACCTATCAATAATAAGAATTCTTACAATCATATGGGCATCAAAGTCGATGTCGACGGAGTAAAAACACTTATTGATGATAAGGAAATTAAACTCACAGTTTCAGAATTCAAAATTCTCTGTGTATTAATTTCTTCTCCAGGAAAGGTTTTTACACGTAAACAAATTGTTGACCTAATAAAAGGTGAAAATATCTACGTTACTGATCGAACTGTTGATACTCACGTCTTTGCCTTAAGGAAGAAGCTTGGGAGTAAATCAAAAGTGGTCGAAACAGTTCGTGGGATTGGATATCGAGTAAAGAGTGAAGAATAACTTTTTAAACTTTTTAAAAATAAAGTTTTTGAATGATATTATTTTTTATCAAACAATAATTTTTTGTATATCCCTACTCTTTTTAGGGTCATTCTTTATCATTAATTTTAAAGATAGTTTTATCCACTCAATTGTTGATCAAGAATTAGATTCGATTCGCCAAGATGGTATTGCTCAGATATGTGACAAACAATCAAAACGTACGCAATTTTACATTTTAAACGCAAATCGCACAATCAGGTGCGCTGCGCCCAGCTTTAAAATTGAAGACTTCAAAAATATTGTAATTGGTGGTTATGACAGTGATGATAAGTATATCTATCACCATCGTGTTCTTAACTCACAAGGTAAAAGTTATACCTTATTTTTAAGAATTGAATCGGACGCGCTAAAATTAATTTCATCGGAAGTATTTTCAAAGCTCTTTATGGCAATGGGAATTCTTGGGATTATCTTTATTGCTGGCCAGTTTTTTCTCTTTCGTCACTATTTCACGCCTCTATATAATCTCTTTCATATTTTTAGAATGAAAGGTGTTATCGATACTACAGATAGCCGTGACTACTGGGACTATATCGAATCAAAATCGATTAAAAGCTTCAATAAAAGAAGAAAATTACAAAGAGATCTATTTAATACTAAACAATACTATTCCGTAATTATCAATTCAATTGATGATCCTGTCGTTGTTACAGATAGCAAAGGAAGAATCATCTTCTGTAATAATGCTTTTAGAAAGTCATTTGCATCATTTAATGGACGCTACCGTGGAGCTGATCTCATTAGTATTATTAGAGACTATGACTTTATCAACCTTATTAAGAAGTATGGTTATCAAGCAAATCTTATCCATAACACTCAAATTGCTCTGACAAAAGTAAGCGGCAAGACAAACTCATTCCAACTTAAGATTAGTGATATAGAATCGAAGAACAAGAATAAAGAAATTCTTTTCTACTTTAGTGACATCACAAAACTTCAAGATGTTAATAATATGAGAAGAGATTTTTTTGAAAATGTTTCTCATGAAATTAAAACACCCCTAACATCTATAAAGGGCTACACGCAAACTCTAAAGTCCATCAATACTGATGATGATCAGCAAGAGATTATGGATATTGTTATTCAAAATGTTGATCGTCTTGATGAGTTAATCAATGGGATCCTCTCTCTTTCAAAAATTGAGAATGAAGGAAAAATTGAAGTAGAAAAAATTAATCTTCCCTCATTTATTAACGCTCTTATTAACGATCAGCAACTCAAGATCAATGCTAAGGATATGAGTGTCAACTATACTCAAGCTGGCCCTGAAACAATCATGGCCAATGGAAAGCTACTCTACCACTGTATTTCAAACTTAGTTTCAAATGCAATCAAGTACTCAAAAGAAAGCACCTTAATTACAATTGAAAGTGGTCAAAGGGATAATCATCAGTATATTGCCATTACTGATGAAGGCGTTGGGATCCCGAATGATAAGATTGCTAGAATTTTTGAAAGATTTTACAGAGTCGATCAATCACGAAGTATTAATACAGGTGGAACGGGCCTAGGTCTTGCTATTGCAAAACACTCTGCTCAAAAGATGAAAGCTACAATAGAAGTTGAAAGTATGATTGATAAGGGTACAACTTTTACAGTTCTCTTCCCAATTAAGCCTTAGTCTATTTCAAACTTTATTGGTGCATCCATTAGCTTCTTTAACACTTCTTCAACATTAGCGTCATTGTAAAGAACATCATAGAGTCCAGTAAAGATTCTTGCGCGGATATCATACTTTTGGGCGAGTAAGAAAGCGGCCTTCGTTGTTTTATAACCCTCTACAACAGTTCGTTGAGAATTAATGATTTCGAGGGGTTTTCTTCCCTTAGCGATCTCAAGTCCAAAAGTCTTGTTACGAGAGAGGCCACCTGTAGTCGTTAGGATAAGATCCCCCATCCCACTTAGGCCATAAAATGTTTCAGGACGTGCATTAAATACTTTACCGAAACGTAGCATTTCAACAATCCCACGAGTAATCATGGCCGCACGTGTATTATGATTATAGCCAAGACCTTCGACAATACCGCCAGCAATGGCCAAAACATTCTTAAGAGCACCACCTAAGAGTACTCCTTTAATATCATAATTAGGTAGGGCCTTAAAATATGGCGTTTCAAGCTTGGCCGCAACATCCATTAAGACACTTTTAGAACGACCGGCAATTGTCACAAGAGTAATCTGCTTCTCCATAATTTCTTTCGCGAAACTAGGACCAGATAAGAATGTGATATTATCACGATATTGTGGGAAGAAATCATTTAATAAATCATCGCTGAGTTCAAGTGTATCAGGATCAATCCCCTTTGAAAGACTGATTAATGGAATCCCTTTTCCAAGATAGCTATTAAAACGAACGAGATTTTCACTAAAGAAAGTTCTAATACCATGAGTAGGCAAACCTGAAACAATAAGCTCTAAGCTCTCTTCTTCTTTAGTCTCCAGCTCACTCCAGTCTAGAATGGCCTTAATATTAGCATCTAGCTTAATTCCTGGAAGGTAAACAGAGTTGATACGATCGTCATTTATATCTTTGTATATGTCCTCAGAACGTACCTTAAGAATTACGTTTTCAAACTTATGCGCCAAAATTGATGCAATAGAAGTACCAAATGCACCGGCACCAACGACTAGTGCAGTCTTATATTTGAATTTTTCTTTTATCATAGTGCAAGTATACCATGTAGGCGTCCGACTCGTTCATAAATCGTTAACACTTCATCTGAACTATTGCATGTTACATTGAATGTAAAAGAAATATACTTACCTGTTTTTGATGGTTTTTCATGGTGAGGTTTTTCACCTACGGCCATAATTAACTCATCACGGTTTGAATCATTTCCAATAAATTTAAAATTATAGACTGCTGGCCACTCGTACTGATCATCTAGAAGTGACTTAAGTTTTGCTAAATCCATTTTTAATTTACTCCTACTTTGGCCATGAATGTTTAAAATCAATAGGGTTCCCATCAAAGTCTAAGACTTCTGGAACAATACCATGCACATAACGGAAGATATCAATTACTTCCCTTACAGCACCATGGCCACCTTCTCTTTGCGTGACATAGTCACAATAAACTTGAATCTCATGAGATGCATGAGGTGTTGTCGCTGCAAAGCCAGCGGCCTTTAAAAGTGGAACATCAAAGAATTCATCTCCCATGAAAAGAACTTCCTCTGGTTTAAAGCCAAGATCAAGAACTTTCTTGAATGCAACTCTCTTATCCTCGTCACCAAGAAAGGCGAAATCAAGTTTTAGGTTATTCACAAAGCGCTCTTGAACACCTTTTGAAGCACCGCCAGAAATGACTCCTACTTTAAAACCTGCTCTCATAAGCAGCTTCAATGCATAACCATCTGAGGTATGTGATGAGCGGTTAAAGCCCATCTCATCATCTTGGTACCATACATGTCCAGGAGTGAGTACTCCATCAATATCAAAAGCAAGAACTTTGATATCTTTTAATTTTTCTTTGTACTTTTGTGCTTTTGTAAATAAATCCATTAATTATTCCGTAATTGCGTTTTTGATTCTTAATAGTCTTTGGATAATCGCTCCTGCTTGATCAAGCGGTAAACTTGTTGCTGCATCAGACTTCGCTTCAGCTGGGTTAGGATGAACTTCCATAAAGATCCCATCTGCACCAGCAGCTACGGCAGCTTGAGCAAGAGTTAAAATTTGCTCACGCTTCCCACCAGTTGAAGTCCCAAGTCCACCTGGTCTTTGTACACAGTGAGTTGCATCGTGAATTGCACGAACACCAAATGACTTCATAATTTGGAAACTTGCCATATCAACAACAAGATTATTGTAACCAAATGAAGTACCTCTTTCTGTAAGAAGGATTTTATCTTTCGTAATAAATTCTTCGGCCTTCTTAACAATATTTCCAGTCTCTTCTGGAGATAAGAACTGACCTTTTTTTATTTTCAGTTGAGCATCGTGCTTCTTACAAGCTTCTGCACCTGCAAGAATCATATCTGTCTGGCGACAAAGGAAAGCTGGGATCTGGATTGTGTCAACAACACTTGCGACAGCATCAGCTTGATCAGCAGTATGAAAGTCAGTTATAAGTTGGACACCGTATTGCTTCTTAACCTTTTCTAGAATCTGTAGACCTTTTTCAAGTCCAGGGCCCCTGAATGAATCAATCGAAGAGCGGTTGGCCTTATCAAAACTACCTTTATAAGAAAAGTTGATTTGATCTTTAACAGGCTCAAGCATTTCTAATAGACGTCCGCAAACGTCCATACACATTTGTTCAGACTCGATTACACAAGTCCCCATGAATAGATCTAATTTTTTATTTTCCATATTTATCTGCCTCTTTAATAAATTCGCTAAATACTGGGTGGGCCGCATATGGCCTCGATTTAAATTCTGGGTGGTACTGACACGCAAAGAAGAAAGGATGATCCTTAATCTCAATCGTTTCAACAAGATCAAGCTCCGGATTCTTTCCACTAATAACTAGCCCACTTTCTTTTAATAACTCAACGTAGAAGTTATTAACTTCTAAACGATGACGATGTCTTTCATGAATAAGTTTTTCACCATACATTTCGAAGGCATGACTTCCATCAAGAAGCTCACACTCATAACTACCAAGGCGCATACTTCCACCTTTAGCACCATCACGAGTTTGGCCTTCCATATAATGAATTAATAGATCACCACCATTATTAAATTCTTCTGATGTTGCATCTTTCAATCCACAAATATTTCGTGCATACTCAACGATTGCTAACTGCATACCAAGGCAGATCCCAAAGAATGGAACTTTATTTTCTCGAGCGTATTGTATAGCGGAGATTTTACCTTCTGTTCCACGTTCTCCAAAACCACCAGGAACAAGAACTCCTTGTACATCTTCTAATAGCTTTGCAGCACCTTCTTTTTCAATATCCTCTGAATCAACATAGACCGGAACAAGTTTAAGCTGGTGAGCAAGAGCTCCGTGCTTAAGCGCCTCATCAAGTGATTTGTATGACTCGACTAATTCTGTATACTTCCCAACAATACCAATTTTCACTTCTCTTAACGGATGATCAAAATTGTATGCGACCTTCTCGAGGTCATCAACTTTCGGTGAAGAAGACCAGATTCCTAATATTTTTGTGATCTTTTCATCTAATCCTTGTGAATGAAAATTTAGAGGTACCTTATAAATAGAATCCAAATCGAGTGATTGAAATACATTGTCTTTTGGAACGTTACAAAAAAGAGAAATCTTATCCATAATCGATTGATCAATCTCTCGATCACTTCGACAAATAATAATATGTGGGAAGAGACCTTGTGAGCGCAACTCTTTTACCGAGTGTTGGGCCGGCTTTGACTTTAACTCTCCAGCAGCTGTCAAATAAGGAATAAGAACAAGGTGAATAAATAAAACATTCTCTTGTCCAACGTCATGTGCAAATTGTCTAATTGACTCAACATAAGGCAGAGATTCAATATCTCCAATAGTTCCACCTATTTCACCAATAAGAATATCCGCATCATCTGCTGCTATATGAATACGGCGCTTAATTTCGTCAGTAATATGAGGAACAACTTGAACTGTTTTTCCTAAGTACTTCCCTTCTCTTTCACGCTCAATTACCTCTAGATAAACCTGTCCAGTTGTGAAGTTTGATTGTTTAGAAAGTGTTAGCGAAGTAAATCTTTCATAATGACCTAAATCAAGGTCAGTTTCGGCACCATCATCTGTTACAAAAACCTCCCCGTGTTGAGTAGGACTCATTGTTCCTGGGTCAACGTTGATATACGGATCCATCTTTAACATATTGATACGAATACCTCGTCTCTCAAGTAAAGATGCAATGGATGCAGCAGCTAGTCCCTTACCAAGAGAACTTGCCACACCACCAGTAATGAAAATGTACTTCTTTTGGCTATTTGCCATTTATCACTCCCTCCACAAATGGAATATCTTCTGGAGTATCAACTCCACATAATGTCATATCTGTAATTGCTGCACCAATAGTGTAGCCGTTATCTAGTAACCTTAGTTGCTCAAGGCATTCGATCTTTTCATTAGTCGACTCACCTAGAGAACAAAAACTTTTTAAAACTTCAGGCTTAAATGAATAAATACCAATATGTAGGTACCAATTAAGTCCTGGAGTATTTTGTCGATTGAATGGATGCGGACTCCTTGTAAAGTAATGACAAATATTCTTTTCTTTTGAGAAAACGGCCTTTACTTTATTTGGATTTAAGTAATCTTCGTGATCATTATCAATCGACATCTCCTTAATTACCGTGGCGACATCAAAATCTTGAGAACTGTGAATTCTAAGAAGCTCACTCAGTAGATCTGCTTGAATCAGAGGCTCATCACCTTGCACATTGATAACAAAATCATAATTCTCGTCTTTAAAGAAACGATCATAGGCCAAGAAAATTCTTTCACTTCCCGAAGGCACATCATCATCGATACGAACTACATTACGGCCCGAGTCTGTTAACATTTTTTCAATTTCATCATTATCCGTTACGACACAAACTTTTGATCCAGGAAAATTTTCAACAATACCAGCACATCCATCATAAACATGAGAGACCATTGCCTTGCCGGCGATATTTGCTAGAGGTTTTCCAGGGAAACGAGTCGAGGCGAATCTTGATGGTATTAATACCAAAGTTTTTAAGTTCATTATTTACCTTTTTGACAGTAAATAATAACAAATACCTGTGCTACTTGCAAAGTGTGATATCATAAATCTATGAAATACTTCGCCTTAACACTCAGTGCCATTACTTTTATTTATACGGCCTTAATTGAGCATAGACTTAATGCGCAAACTATTTCAGATTCCATAATTACAGACCCAAGTATTTCCAGACGATGTGACTCACTGATGAATCAACGACAAGAAAAAGTTGAACATCGTCAAAGACTTCTCTTCCTACTTGATCGAAATAAAAATCTTTTAAAGTCGACACCTGAGAACAAAAAGTCGATCTCCACTAAGCTAAGAGAAAATCAATACCGCGTCATTCAAGAATTAAAGATTACAAATCTAAAAGTTATCAAACTCGAAGAACAAATTGTACGTCGTGGCTGCCCAGGACTAACTCTCTAGAATTCCCATTTAGCAACTGTTGCCATCTCATATCACGCAAGTCATAATTTTAGTAGACGCACAAAATTAGCAATTAGCTAAACGAGAGGGACTTCATTTATGACTAAAACAATAGGCTTTGTTTGCGCCTACCTATTTATAACAACCTTTTCTTATGCAATAGAACAATCTCCAGAGATCTTTATTCAAGAGGCCAGCGAAGACAAAGTTGACGAAAGTGCTTACCGCCCACTTGATATAGGAACAGTGATTGAACAAGGAATGCGTAGCTATCAAGACAATATCATTCGACGAAAGAATATTGAGATCCTTAAAAATCGTCTTAAGGATACAAAAGAAGAATTTTGGACACCAAACCCTAAGATTAATTTTCAGTTAAATCCACAGCGAATTGGCACACTTAAGAGCGGTGGTAATGATCTTACTCGAACATCTCGTAGCGCAAGTGGAAGCGTCGGTCTAGAGCTTGGAGAATATACTCTATTTAACTGGGGCAAGGATTACTTAAATTATAAGAATGAAAAGGAATCACTTGAGCGCCAAATCGATCGCGACAAGGAAACACTTCGTGAATTCAAACAAGAACTTGTTCGTGAATATGTAAAACTGATTCATGCAAAGGATTTAAAGATCATTGCTCGTCAATATCTACAAAGAACAACTCTTGTGTATCGAATGAATCGTGAAAAAGTTCTTCAAAAGAAGGTCACAAAACATGAGTACTACCAATCACGTTCTGAATATCTAAGAGCACAAGAAGCTTATACAAATGCAAAGACCAATGAAAATATTGCATCTGAAAATATGGCAAAGCGTTTAAATGACCCCCCAGGGACTCTCTACTTCATTAAAGATGATTATCAATATGAAAAATCAACTTATAGTAGAGATAATGCCATAGCGACAGCAAGAAAAGTTTCACCTTTTATACTCGATAAGCAGGTTGAAAGAAATATCAAAAACCGTGAATACGAAATTGCTGTTAGAGATAACCTACCTCTACCAAAGATCACTGTAAATTTTGGAACTTACTCTCAAATATTTGATGGCAGCTCTGTGACAAACGACTACTACACAACTTCGCCGGGTAACTCAAATATTGATCTTGTAGCAAGTTTAAACGCTAGTTGGACTCTATTTGGAGATGGCGGGCTTTTCAATCGCAGAAAGCTTGCAAATGCAAGGCTCGAAAAAGAGAAGGCCATGTATGACTTAAGCCTAACAAGAAGGAAAGTTGAAGAGGCCATTGTTAATATATTCAACTTCCTAAATTCTTCGGTTGAACAACTTAATATTATCAAGTCCCGTAACGATTCATTAAAGAAGAGAATGGAGACGGCCCTTTACCAGTATACAAATCGAAAAACTCGCTACTTAGAATACCAGCTGGCCATGCAGGACTACTTTGACTCACTAACAAGAGAGTCTATTATAAAATTTCAATACCTAGCTAAAAGAGTTGAGCTTGCTCAAATTGTCGGTATCGAGAATCTCCCTGATCAAGCTTTTGATAAGGCGATTATTAAAGGAGGAGGACGTTAATGAAAAAGTTAAGTTTAATCTCTACTCTACTTCTAGCTTTAAGTTCTTCTGTATTTTCACAAGACTTAACAAGCTTTCAGGATATCAATATTGTTGATGAAGACTACGGCTTCGAGACCTCACGCTACAATATTAAGGATGATAACTTCTCACTAGAGTTTAATTATGGTGGAATTACAAATCTAAGTGAATTTGCCTCAACAAATACAATTAGTGGAACACTAACTTTCTATAGTGATAGATACTCTCTAAGTCTTTACGGTGCTCTAAATACTCTTGATGTGGCAAGTGTAACTGAATTTGATAACCTCGATGCCAGCCTAAGTGTTTATACTGGTGGACTCGGACTAAGCAGACGCTCCGTTTTAATAAATGACTTCATTAATATTAAGTCTATTTACGATGAAATTCATGTCCATATTACCTATAATATGACTGACTCTGAAGCATTTGGAACAGACTTATCAGGGCCTGGATTTAATGCTGGCTATGGGGTAATTTATCGAGCTAGCAGCGGCCTTCACTTTTCAACAAGGCTTATCTATAACCTAATGGCCCTTAAAAGTTCTGATGAAGTGGTAACAGCAGAAGCATCCGCAAGTTGGGTAAGTGCTCAGCTTGGAGTAGGTTTTATTTTTTAAGAAATTGGAATTTTTATGATTGAAAGGTATGAAAAGAAAGAGATTAGTGAGATCTGGAGTGAGCAATTTAAATTTGAGAAATTTCTCGAAGTTGAACACTCTTTAACAAAAGCTCTTGAGAATGCAGGTGTTATCAAAGAGGCGTTCTCTAATAAACTTAACCTTGTCACAGTTAACCCTGAACGAATCAAAGAAATTGAAAAAGAAACAAGACATGATGTTATCGCTTTTTGTACGTCAATTACCGAACAACTAGAGACAAATGAAGGTAAATACTTTCATTACGGTGTTACATCGTCAGATATCATCGATACGGCACTTACACTTCAAATCAAGGAATCACTTAATCGTATCCTTCCAGCATTTGAAAATCTTTTAAAAACCCTCGATGAAAAATCTCAAGAACATATCGATACAATTTGTATTGGACGCTCACATGGAATTTTTGCTGAACCAATGAGCTTTGGACAAAAGCTTAGAGGTCATCTTTGTGAATTTAAAAGACGCTATAATGATTTAAAAGACTTCTATGATAATGAACTAACTGGTCAAATGTCCGGAGCGGTTGGAAATTTTACCATCCTGACTCCCGAGATTGAAGAAGAAGTCTTAAGCTATCTCGGTCTCAAAGTAGAACCTATTTCGACTCAAGTTATCCCCCGTGATCGAATTGCAAAGCTAACTAATATCATCGCTCTTTTTGGGTGTGCCTTAGAAAGACTATGTGTCGAAATCCGTCATCTTCAACACTCTGATGTTGCAGAAGTTTTCGAGGGCTTTAAGAAGGGTCAAAAAGGATCTTCGACAATGCCACACAAGAAGAATCCAATCTCTAGTGAGAATCTTACGGGAATGGCAAGAATGCTAAGAACATATAACCAAGTTGCCATGGACAATTGTCTCCTTTGGCACGAAAGAGATATTAGTCATTCAAGTGCGGAAAGATTCTTCCTTCCAGATATGTTTGGAATTCTACTCTACTCGATTGAGCGCATGAATAATACAGTTGGAGACCTTGTCATTGACAAAGAAGCAATGAAAGCGAAAGTAACCCAAAACTTTAAACATCTTTCTAGCTTTGTACTACATAAGTTAATTGAGGTTTCAAATAATACAAGAGAAGACCTATATCGTATGGTTCAAAAGGCATCATTTGAAGCAAGTGATCGTCAAAGCTTCTTCACAATTTTGGAAGCTGAGCTTAGCGATAGTGAAGACAAGAAGCTTATCGGGCAACTAAAGAATCTCAACGACCTTGAAATCTACAGCGCCCATACACAAAGCATTTTTTCTCGTAGCTAAAGATATTAAACAGTAAATTCAGTAAATGGATGCGGAAGAAGTTCTTTAAAAAGAACTTTTTTCGTAATCCCTTTAAGATTGCCCAAGTAAACTGGAAAGTCTGCATTTACAAATTCTGACATAACCTGAAGACAGAATGCACATGGAACGGCCGGCGCATCTTGGTCGGTTACAACTACGATAAATTCAAAGTCTTTTTTACCAAATTTTGCAACACTTGAAAGGACACTTCCCCTTTCAGCACAAATTGTTCCACCGTAACTTGCATTTTCAACATTACAGCCAGGAACAGGCGCATCGACACCACTAATCTTGAGTGCCGAACCTACTTGAAATTTTGAATATGGAGCATGTGCATTTGAACGTGCTTTGACTGCAATCTCATATGCCTGCTTAACTTTGTCTGATACTTCAATTTTATTTTCCATAAATATTATTATAATGGAAAAAGTATCGAAGTCTATTTCAAAAAAATAGAGGGCCTACTGAGCTTTCTTGCTATCAAGCTCATAATAAGTCAGTGGATTCCCCAAAATAATAATTTTTATTGTAACTTTAACAAAAAGATATTTTTATTTAATGAACAAAGCCTTTAAATGTTGCGTCAAATACTATAGTATTTAGGCTTACACTTAAATAGGAAGAGAGACATGTCAGCTGATAAAATCAAGCATAGTGAAGATGTGAGTGCTTCACTTAAAAATCGTTTTATTGATCTAACGATCAAGAAACCAGAGAACTTAAAAAATGACTTCCTTTCAGGATTAACTGTTGCTCTAGCACTTGTTCCTGAAGCAATTGCGTTTGCCTTTGTTGCAGGTGTCCACCCAAAAGTTGGTCTTTACGCGGCCTTCATGATGGGACTTATCACCGCAATCTTTGGAGGACGTCCAGGAATGATTTCAGGGGCCACAGGGGCCGTAGCAGTTATCTTTGCGCCACTTGTATATAAAGTAATGGAAATGAGCAAAGATAGTGGGATGACTTTTGATGCGGCCATGGACAATGCACTAAGCTACCTTTTTGCTGCTGTTGTCATTATGGGTCTAATTCAAATAGTATTTGGGCTACTTAAGCTTGGGAAGTTTATTCGCCTTGTTCCCCACCCAGTAATGCTTGGATTTGTTAATGGTCTTGCCATCATTATTTTCCGTGCACAATTTTCGCAATTCACTGTTGGTGGAGAGCTTCTGCCTTCAGCTCAACTTTTAGTTATGTGTGGACTAATTGCCCTAACGATGGGAATTAGTGTTTTCCTTCCAAAATTAACAAAGGCCGTTCCTGCTACCCTTGTAGGGATCGTCGCTTCTACAGTTATTGGCTACCTATTAAATGAAGCAAACCCAGGGCTGGTTAGAACAGTACTTGATTTTGTTCAAGATCAAGATAAGACAATCACAACAATTGCAGCGGGTCTGCCTACATTTAAGATCCCATTTGTAGAGTTAACAATGGATAACCTAAAGTTGATTCTTCCATATGCACTACTTGCGGCCGCAGTTGGTCTAATTGAATCACTAATGACACTTCAACTTGTTGATGAGCTAACTGATACACGTGGAAAGGGAAACCGAGAATGTGTTGGTCAAGGACTTGCCAATATGGTTAATGGCTTCTTCGGAGGAATGGGTGGTTGTGCCATGATTGGTCAATCAATGATCAATATCCGAGGTGGTGGACGTGGTCGTTTCTCAGGAGTTACAGCAGCGATCCTACTTCTAGGATTTGTACTCTTTGGAGCTCCGTTAATAGAAATGATTCCTCTTGGTGCTCTTGTTGGGGTTATGTTTATGGTTGTTATCGGAACTTTTGAGTGGTCAAGCTTACGTCTCTTTAAAAGAATTCCACTTTCAGACTTCTTAGTAATTGTCCTTGTTTCAGTTGTTACAATTCTAGCGGACCTGGCCATTGCAGTACTTGTCGGTATCATTGTTTCGGCGCTAGTGTTTGCATGGGAGCATGGAAAGACAATGCATGCAAAAAAGAAAGATGAAGACGATAAAACAATTTATGAGTTAGATGGGCCACTATTCTTTGGTTCAGTAACTTCATTTAAAGACCTTTTTGACTTTAAAGATGATAAAGAGCACGTGTATATCGATTTTGACAATTCACGTGTTTGGGATCACTCAGGAATTGAAGCCTTACAAAATATCACCGAACGCTACGCACAGCAAGGTAAGAAGTTACACCTTCTTAATTTAAGTAAAGACTGTCTAGTACTACTAGATAAAGCATCAAATATAGTTGAATTATCGGTAATTGAGGATTTAAATACTCATATTGCAGATGATCGACTCGATGGGTAATTGATTTTCTCTGTACAAAGAAAGTCTTTTCCTAAACAATTATTAGAGACACTAATTAAAGGATTAAATTATGAGTGAAGAAAAAGGATTAAAAAAACCAGTAAAATTAAAAGCAGACTTAGCAGCAATGCTTGGTGAAACAGAACTTCCAAGAACTGAAATCACTAAAAGACTGTGGGACTATATTAAAGAAAAAGGTCTTCAAACTAAGACTGAAAATGGAAGCCCAGAGAACGCAGGAAAGTTCATCGTAGCTGATGCAACTCTACTTTCTGTCTTTAAGCATACAAACTCAACTTCAAAGTCTGGTAAAGTTACTGACCTTCGTAATATGAAGGAAGGTGAAACAATCAACATGATGCAAATGGCAGCTGTTGTTGGTGCAAATATCGAAAAATAAATACTAAGAAGAAGGGCCTACTTTGTAGGCCCTTTTATATGGATTTCAAGTCCAAGTTCTTTTTGAATTCTTTTAAAATAATTTTCTTCACTTGGTGAAATATAAGAGATGGCAATCCCTCTTCTTCCTCCACGTCCTGTGCGGCCAATTCGATGAGTGTAGTTTTCAATCTGCTGCGGAAGATTAAAATTCAAAACATAACCTACACCGTCAATATCAAGCCCACGAGCTGCAATATCGGTGGCCACAAGCACATGCATATTACCCTTTTGAAATTCTTTTAAATTATAAATACGCTGGCGTTGATCACGGTCAGAGTGAATTGCACAGGCCTTAATATGATTGGCCTTTAAATGTCTTTCTAATTTATTGGCCTGAGACTTAGTTTTCACAAAGACAATAATACTTTTGACATGACGATCCTTTAAAAATTTTAAAAGAAAGTCTGCCTTCTTTTCTTCTTCTACGAGGTAGGCCATCTGGCGAATCCCCTCATGTCTTGACTTAATAGGAGCGATTTCGATCTTATGAGGATTTTTTAAAAGTTTATTAGCAATAACTTCAACTTCCCTTGGCATTGTTGCAGAAAAGAAAAGACATTGTTTTTGATCTGGAACCTTATTTAAAACAAACTCCAAATCATCTTTAAAGCCCATATCTAACATGCGGTCAGCTTCATCAAGAACTAAATGCGTGACCTCATCAAGAAAGATCTTCTCGTCTTTAATAAGATCAACTAAACGCCCAGGTGTAGCAACTAAGATTTGAACACCTTTAGCAAGTTTTTGAACTTGAAGCTTCTTGGCACTACCACCATAAACAGCAAGTGTTGAAAGAGCAAGGCCCTTACCATACTCTTTAAAGCTTTCTTCTACTTGCATCGCAAGCTCACGAGTTGGAGCAATGACAAGAGATCGTATATGGTACGGTTTAAGTTTTGATTTAGTTTTAGAAATTAAATCAAGAATTGGCGTTGAAAACGCGGCAGTCTTCCCACTTCCCGTTTGAGAAATTGCAAGTAGGTCCTTGCCTTCCAAAACAGCAGGAATTCCCTGTGTTTGAATTTGAGTAGGTTGTGTATATCCCTTCTTTGAAAGGGCATCTTCAATAGTTTTGGATAAACCCAAGTGCGTAAATTCTGCCATTCGTCATTTTTAGCAGAGTTTATAGGGGCCAGTCAACGAGTAATCCATTATACTAAGCATATGGAAGTTACATTTGATAAAGAACATCTTTTAAAATTCGTTCAAACAACCATGCCCTTTGGGAAATACAAAGGTAGACTTCTTATTGATCTTCCAGATGAGTACCTCGTTTGGTTTTCACAAAAAGGCTTCCCTCAAGGTCAGCTCGGCAGACTCCTTGAAGAGCTTGCAGAGATCAAATTAAATGGACTTGAATTCTTATTCAAAGACTTGCGCTAAACCAATCCTCACCGACTCGTTAAGACAAAATAGTGCGACCCTATGATAAGAAGTATTTATTATAAAGAACAGTGCTCCAAAACGCTAATCCTATAATATTTAAGACAATAATTTGAGTAACTTGAAAAATTTTAAACTGTTCCTTGTTTTTAATTCCTAATCCAAATTTATAAAGAGATAGTAGATTGAGGATGACCGGAACGAAGATCATGCCAAAAATAGCAAGCCTTAGAGAATCGTGCATATAATCCACTTCTTTTTCAGATTTATTCTCTTGAGGGCCTAAGACCTCGATACCATTCTTTTCTAAAATATACTTAGCGTCCACATAGTATAATTCCTCAACAGAGATCGTATACTCTTGTGCGGCCGCTGAGTTTAAATAAATATGTTCATTTAAATGGCCACTAGAAGACTTTACCTTAATACCGGCCTCTTCTAATATCACTCTTACTTGTTTTGCATCTTCTAAAATTAAAGTTGTATAGATTAGCTTTGTTTTCATTTAATTTGCAATGAGCCCTTTTATTGCCTCTGCACAATTTGTCTTTCGTGTGAATTGTTCTCCACCATAGAAATTCGGATCTAGTGTAGTACGATAAGTCTCACTTTGTTTGCTTGATTCAATACGAAGCTCCTGAAATTCAAGTGCTTCTGGATAAATTGGACCAGTATAAGCTCTTGCTTCTGATGTAATTGCCTTATTTTTACCTCTTGGCCTAACCGCCTTCTCCCAACCATTAAAGACAGGGTTATTAACTAATTGATCTTTAAGTGGTCGATAAAACTTCATACTTGTGTATTGTTCAACGTTCGCAAGCCCTTCGCCAATAATTGGACGATACTCTCGCATTTCAAGCCCTAGGTCATCTGTCATTTTCTTCAGATCTTCAATAAGCCTTGCATAATTATTTAGATATCTTTCATGACTAATATTTTGTAATGTGCCAGATATCTCACTTGTCGTATTTAAGGCCTTGTTTAAGATGGCCCTGAATAGTTTCATTTGTAGTGCGCTCTCATATGCATCACGAGGCGCATTCATTAAACGAACTTCGGCTTTTCTAATTTTTGGATTAACTCTGAATGCTGGTCGCCATGGTACTTTTGGATTAGAAATATCAAAATCGTCACTAATAAATTTTTCAGGAATAACATCTTGAAAATATGCTGACACATCTAAGTGAGTATATCGTGCCTTTCTACCGACTCGCTTGTTAAAGTAACCTTCATTATAAAGGGCCATCTTAAGTTCTGTTTCTGTGCCATTCCAATTTGCAAGTTTCTTCGCAAATTCATCTGAGATTACAACAGGCTCAGCACTCTTAACACGGTTCAGGTCTTGAAACATAAAAGCAATGACAGATCGATACTCATTAAAAATAGCAAGAAAACGAGCAAACTCGTAAGGCTTATTTTCAAAAACCGTTAGATCAATATTTAAGTGACCTCCCCCTGCTTTAATATAGGGAAGGGCATTGTTTTTTTGAAATGTATCAAATACGGCCTGTATTTCATCCATATTAGGTTCAAACTTTGGAGTGACAACTTCAATAGATCCGGCCCTAACAGAATCAATAATCACATCGCCAGCAGGAGTATAGTTTCGGCCAATCCCATCCCACTCAACTCTCCATGAGCGATCTTTGGAATCACGAATCTTAAAAGCAATATCAAGACCGTGGCCATGGCCGTCTTCATAAAGCCTTTCGACCTGTCCTTCTCCACCTAGACGATCTCGGAGGTCTGTAGCAAGCTTTTCTAGATATGCTTCTTTTTCATCTGCAGACATATCCACACGAGTTTGTAACCATGACATCTTTCCATCTAATAGTCTTTCTCTCTTATAACTTCCATCCTCATTTTCAATCATTGCATAATCACCTTGAAACTTAAGAGGAAACTTTGCTGAATACTCAATACCAAGGTCAATTTTATTAACATCAATTGGCAAATTAGTACCTGGTTTAAACTTATGAAAGCTTTCACGATCTAAAAAATTTCTCTGTGGCATCATGTACTTTCGAATATCTTCGATAATATTAGATGAAGCAACCCACTCTCTTTGAAGAGAGATGATTGCTTTTTTTAGATTGTCTCTGTTTGTATGTTTAAGACTTGCAACATCAATTAGATAGTCTTTAGTTAAGTTTTTAAGAATTGTCTTTTTAGTTTTTCCAAACATTGGACATTCATTGTACCAATTCCAAAGCGCAACGTTATAACCATCTAGCGAAGCTTGATTAAGTTTAGATGCAGCACTCTTTGCCTGCTCCATTGTTAGACCAAATCTATACTTTATATCCAATGTATCTACATGATTCATTGTTTGATCATCCACTAAAGTCCATGAGTGTACCTTTTCAATCCCACTAAAGTCGTTGCGTGAAAAACGAGAAGCAAGACTAGCTTGTATAAAGCGTGCAACTCTTAAATTCTTTGTCCCCGATCGAAATTCAATTGAAACAGAGTCTTTAACAAAGCGTCCCTCATAATCCACTCTTAATGGTCCTCGGCCTGTTTCTTCTCCGTCGATAATTCCTTCTGAAATTTCCCAGTCATCTAAAACGTCTTTATAGTCCGCACTTTCAATACCTGATCGTCCGGCAATCCCTTCAAGTACAATTAATGCTTGGGCGGCCTTAGTCAGCTCCGCGGCCTTTTGACGATTAAAATTATCTCCAACAGGTACGACCATTCGCTGATGACCTGGTGCTTGAAATAACTCACCATTTCTTCCCATAAGCTCCTTAAACCATGCGATCATTTCTTGGAATTCACCAAAAGACTTTTGAGGTTTAAAGAGGATTTCCCAACCAACAGAGGTTGCCTCGGCCCTATCAATATATTTTTGGGCTTCGCCTATAATAGGAGTCATTTGAGAGTAAGGATTTAATTTTTTATCAATATAAGGAAACTTTCCCTTAAAGAGTTCTCTTCTAGTTTGTGGTGATAGATAACTAAATGGGCTGTTATTAGTTCTGCTCCCCCATTCTTGCCACTTCTCCTCAAGATCTTGCAATGAGGCATCTTCAGGGTTAAGGCCATTAAGAAATGCTATACTCATCGACTTATTTCTTCCCTTCTCATCAAAGAGTTCTTTAGCTGGATCGTGGTACTCTCCCTTATCGTCTATCCAAACCCTTATTGAATTTTCTGGTGTATCATCCATCCAACGAGTGAAGAATATCTTTAAAAACTTGGCCCGATCAGATTGATCAGCAGAAAGAGCATTATTAAATGCATTAAAGTTTGGGCCTAGCAACCTTGTAATATATGAAGATGAACCTTCTTTCTCCGCCCCCCACGTGATTGATCGATTACCCGAGCCTAAGACTCCCGTGGCCTTGGCACTGTAGCCAACAGATGCTTCCATCATCTCTCCCCAAATATCATAAGCAGTCTTTTTAGAGGAAGCAGGCGTGCGCCAATCGACTTCTGGTAAACCACTGTAAGTAAAGTAAACCTGAGGGAATACACCAAGTAAAAATGTAAATACTAAGATAAAAGAAGAGTTCTTAAAAAACTTCATGAACGTCCTTAATAGCGATAAATTGTTCACATACGTTTCGGTAACCCCACAAGAATACTTGACGAAAAGACTACCAACCAAGTAATAACAGCAACTTACATTCTTGCCTAAAGATGATGACATACATATAATCGCGGCATGAAAAATAAAAAACCACTTAACTACTGGCGTATTAGCTTCAAAGTAGTCCTTTTAATTCTGAGTATTTATATATGGTTTGCGCTCTACCAAGGAATGAGTGGTAAATAATGAAGGCATTACTAATTGGACTCCTTACATTAAATATTTTTGCAGTACAACCTAGCTCGGGCTTCTGCCTCGCTAAATATACGACAAAGAAATATATCCAAAATGACTTCACAGCACCTTATCCAAAGGAAGTGATCTTTAGTTGTCAGTACGAATGTCGCGATATGGAAGGTCAATCAACGGAGAAAATATCGGGTATCTCAAAGATAGTTGTTACAAGCCTTACTGATGATGCCTTAAAAGTTGTTTGCCAAGGCGTTGTCGTAAAGAAGTCAAAATGGGGATACGACTACGATCGCACCGAAGAGTTCTATGCACATCAAACAAATATTAAAGAAATAAAAGAATGGGCCAAACAGTCTATCCCATTAGAGAATGAGTACACACTTAAGCTTCTAACAGAGTTCAAAGATCATTTAAAGAAAGTTTACCCTAGTTATAAGATAGCGGGCCAGTCTAATTCCTCGGTTGCGAAAGAGTTTGCTCAAGCAGCACATATTTTAGAAGAGATGTCGCAACAATTACCAGAGGGCCGAAATTTATTTGATGAATATCGTCTTATGCTTCAAGAAAGAAATGGAAATACGGGAAGTGAATTAACAGCTCAAAAGTTAATCATGGACCAAATACTCTTTGGAGCAAGTTGGTCCATGAATATTTAAAATTAATCGCGACTATTTAATTTCGAAAGAAGTCTTAAAACTTCAATATAAAGCCATACAAGAGTCACCATTAATGAAAAGCCCGCGTACCACTCAAGATACTTTGGAGCACCTTGATCAACACTCTTTTCAATAAAATCAAAATCAAGAATTAAACTAAATGCTGCAACACCAACGACGATAAGGCTAAAACCAATTCCTACTGGCCCATTTCCATGAATCATTGGAATCGATGCTCCAAAGAAAGACATGATAAAGCTCACTAGATAAATTCCCATAATAGAGAACATTGCTGTCATAATAATCTTTCTAAATGTTCCAGTCGCTCTAACAAGGCCCCAACGATAAAGAAAGAATAAAGTAATGAAGGCCGCAAATGTAATTGTTACGGCATTAAAAACAATTCCTCTAAATTGGAATTCATAGATAGCGGAAATAGACCCCAGAAGTAGCCCTTCACAAAGTGCATAGGCAGGCGCTGTAAACATCGCCAATCTAGGTTTAAAGATCGTAACCATTGCAAAGATAAAGCCACCAATACCACCAATCATAGGATACATTCCCATTTGCGGCTGCATTGAATTCTCTAGCGTTCCAAGTGTTACATTCCAAGTATAAATAAATGTCATTAGCATTAGAGCAAAGAGAATCATCCCTTTATTAAATACTCCAGAAAAAGACATTCTTTCATCAGATAGAGTTCCAGTATTAAATACATCATTTCTTAGTGTCGGATTAGTCGACCTCATAATTCCTCTTTTGTTATAATTTAAAATATTATATCAAAAGCAGACAGCTTTGGTCTAAGAAAACAGACTCTTTTTAAATAACAATGAGAATTGTGTACCGTGATTGTCAGGTGATATATCTTTGGTCTTTGAACGTACAGAGATAGTACCGTGACTTAGTTCAACAAATGTCTTAACGATTGACATTCCAAAACCAGTCCCCTTCTCCCCGCTTGTTCCAATCTTTGAAGGTATAGCATTATTTTCAAAGAGAACTTCTAATAATTCCTCTTCAATGCCAACTCCTCTATCTATTAAATGAACCTGAACACCATCACTTCTTTCTTCAACAGAGATTTCAATTTCTTGTCCAATGTCTGAAAACTTAATCGCATTAGATAAAAGATTTCCAAAAATTTGATATTTTAAGGCCGTTGAATTCCCCATAAAATAGATATGCTCATTAGCAGAATAATCATATTTTAGACTGATATTCTTATCATGTAGTTTTGACTCAAAAACTCGATATAAGTATTCAATAACTTGATTTAAATAAACTTTTTCAAACTTAAGTTCAACTTTTCCTTGCTTAATTGATTGCAGGTCTCGAATTTGGGTCAATATATTACTGATTCCAGATGTACACGAGTTAATTCGAGTTAAGCACTTGTGGATATCTGGATCTTCATTTGAGGTTAGTAGCTTACTTAGTCTTTTAGCTGAAAGATTAACGACAGTTAGTGGATTACTAATATCGTGTCCAACTAATGTTAGAAGAGTATCAATCTGCTCCTTCTTTTCGACAATAGCATGATAGAAGCGATCGCGATCCACCATGTACGCAAACATGAATAGCGAGTTTAATAAAATAAAACCGATCATGATCAAAACACGTGCCAAGACCTCACCTGAATGACTCAAGTAGTTTTGCAAAATAACGCCATTTAAATGTAATGCGAATAAATACGACGTGGCCAATATAGATAAAATAAACCAAAGGAAAAGTTCTCTCTTTGTTCCAATAAGTCCAGCAATCATTGGTAGAACAGCAAACCAAATTGGGGAGACACTAATAAAACCTCCTGTTAAAATAGACCAAGAAAACTCATGGATAAATCCTGCCAGGATTGTAATATTTAGCGCAAGTGATAACGAACCAAAGAAGTAATATAATACAGGACTGAAGAAATGTATTAAACACGAAGCTATACCAATCTGATAAAGTAGTGGATTCTGGCAAAAAAAGTACGAGATAACTAAATGTCCCCACATTAAAGGAGCAGTTAAAAAAACAGTATAAATATAAAGACCTAGCTGCGAAAGCTCGCGTGCAGGCATATCAGGATTCCTAAGCGCAAGAAACCTAATGATTTTATTAATTGGACTTACTGGATTCATAATCATTTATTAATACCATAAACACAAATTCTATTTAGAAGATTCTCTTCTTTTTAATTGATAAGGCCTTAAAAATAAAGAACAAATCCAGAACTGACCAATTTTAGTAATTTTTACAAGAGCGCTAAACAGCATAGTAATCGCCCTATAAAAGTGGCAATTTAAAATTGTATACTGGCAGAAATTCTCCTAAGTGGCATATACTCTATCCCTTCTAACTTCAATGATTTATCTAAAGCTCTCAATTCTTCTTTAAAGTTTTGAGCAACCTTCATTTGTTTTGGATCCTTAAACTTATAGCGAGCATTAATTAACTTTGTAACTGTTGTTGGAGAAAAAAATAAATTATCGGCCATTGAATACTTCATTTGATCAATTGCATTTACAAGCTTTGACCTCTTTATCATTTTCGTATCCTTATTTGGAGGTGCCTGTCTTAACCTTAGAGGTACTTTTCTTTTATCTAAGATTCCATAATTATAATGATCAGTAGCATGGGCCACTGTGACAGTAAAAAGATAGGTAGTAACAGCGCGTACTAATGTATCCTCTTTGAAAATCTCTTTGCTCGAAGGAAAGTCATTTACATGTTGATTGCAGTAGTCGGCCCATTTACTAATCCAAAAATCATCGACACTCACATCTGCCAAAATACCTTTTACAAATTTATAAAACACTTCATAGTAACGGTTCAAATACGTCCCGTATTTACCTTCTACACATGGTGATTTAAGAGAGTATGAAAAAGGTGGATATGAAAGATTTCCTTTAATACCTTTATAGCCTTCCACAAGTAGATCTCTTAGTCCCTCAGGTCCTCCAGGATATGGAGCATAGGTCATCCACCATTTCTCCTGTAAAAGAGAACTCTTATAATTCAGAACTGCGTTCTCTAGCGGAAGAGTAAACCTGAAATGTGGAGACAGAAGTCTAAAGAGGATATGGTCTTTTGGTAATGACGTTTTCGAAATGGCATTAATTGAATCAAAAGGAAAATGTAACAAAGGATGAACAACAAGAGTTGCACATAAGGCCCCCCCTTGAAGAACAAAGTACTTAGCTAACTCTAATCCATCACTAGGAGTCGAGAAGTCAAAAATAGTTTCAGTTTTTTGAACATAAATCGCTTGAACTTTAAAGCGATCCCCTTCTTTATAAAGAAGAGTTTTTGTCGCACTGACATGAATCCCTTTCAAAGGCTTAACAACACGAACGGCATCTAGGTCCACAATAAACCAACTCTTCTCATCTTTGTTATAATTGTGAAAGCACTGCCAATCTTCGTCATCTAATTTATCAGTAAGAAATTTACTCATCATAGAATAATTTAAAAGATCTTCAAATTCATCATTTCGCACTTCTTTTAGGCCTGGAAATAAAAGACCTTTAATAAAGTAATATGGCGAAAGTGCCAGTGTCGCAACATAACGTGAACCAATAAATAACCACCAATCAAGAGTTTCTCTTAATGGAATATGAATAACCGCTGGCGACTCTCCCCATGGATGTACAGGTGATGGCTGCGGCCAAGGACCTTTTCGTTCGTACATGAAATCTTTTTGAGAGTACAGATGTTCAGGAGAAGTCGCACTATTGACTTGAGAGCGGATTTTATCCTTAACTCTAATTGAGAATTTACCTTGATTCTTCATTTTGCCTTCCTAGCTTAAAAATGTATTATTCGATTTCAATACCAAATGGACTCAACAGATTGAGAACTTCAGGCATTGAAAACTTACAGTTTTTTAAATTTGTATTTGTAATATCAATATAGAAATTTCGCGCATTTAGAAACTTAGAACCCTTTAAATTAGTTCTCGTAAAATTTGTTCCCAGCAGATCACTATCTGAAAAGTCACCACTCTCAAAAGTGCTTTGAGTAAAATCAGTATCTTTGAGAGTTGAAGAAATAAACTGAGCTCCATGGATTGTACAATCTTGAAAGGAAGCATAGTTTAGAATACTACGATTAAACTTGAGTTCGAAAAGCGTATTACAGTCACTGAAGTTTAGGCCAATGCATTTAGAATCAACGAATGTCACATCACGAAAGCTTGCCCCGAGTAGTTTTAAATTACTCAAGTTACAGTTTGTAAAAGTACACTCGATAAATTTTGCATTCGATGCATCGAGTTCACTAATATCAATACTAACGAATTCACAGCAGATAAATTCACTCCCCCTTAACTCACTGACCTCGTTAATATTTTCAGTATCAAAAACTTCATCTTCAAAATATGGCATGGAAGCATTTTAAACTAAATTTATTAACGAGGCTATTTTAAAATTTATAAGAAAATTGGTACAGGTCTGCGATCATCGTCAATGGCCACTAATGTGAAACTTCCCTTAACAGCTTCAACTTGACCTTCCTCATACATTCCCTCTAGCATTAGTCTTACTTCAACTACTAAGCTGCTATTACCAACCTTCGTAATCTCACCGACAAGCTCTGCGAAATGCCCTCCAGGAATAGGCATATTAAAGTCAACTCGGTCACTTGAGACCGTGACAAACTTTTTACGGCCAAAACGAGTTGCTGTGATAAAGGCCACCTCATCCATCCATTTTAGGGTGTTACCACCAAATAAGGTATCATAGTGATTTGTACTATTAGGAAAAACGGCCCTAACTACCGTAGTTTTTGCGCGTGCAATTGCTTCGCTTAATTGCGCTTTATTCATTGATTCCTCCTCGGGATTTAAAGATTTCGCTAGCTTGGGATCGGACTTTACCGTTGCGGGACAGTGTTGGAATTACACCAACTTCACCACCTAGCGCTAACTATCCTAAATCTCGATAAACTTAAAGGCAATAAGAATTACAATTATGCTGGCTAATTTATTTGGACATGGTATTCAGGTTCAACAATAATTAATTAAGGACACATTTTATGAAGAAATTACTATCAGTTGCGGCCTTATTCCTAAGCTTTAATGTAGCCGCAGTGGAGACGACGGC
The DNA here is from genome assembly GCF_000443995.1 of Bacteriovorax sp. BAL6_X. NCBI lineage: Bacteria > Pseudomonadati > Bdellovibrionota > Bacteriovoracia > Bacteriovoracales > Bacteriovoracaceae > Bacteriovorax > Bacteriovorax sp. BAL6_X. The sequence continues at coordinate 791,756 of NZ_AUMC01000003.1, read as the reverse complement.
CAGGCCATTTAGCTTTGACGTTTATGCTCCTTCTAAAGAGCTAAACTTTAAGGTAACTCTAGAGCAGAGATGTCGCTATGAAATTCCAGTTTGGGGAGATAGCGCAAAATTTGAGGAGAAGAATAAGACAACACCACTAACTGTAAAAAAATCTAATCAATCAAGTGGGCTTACTCGTTACACTTTTTCTTTAAATCACACTCAAAGTTTAGAAATGAGTGGATTCTTTAAATACGGTAAGGAGTGTACAAGTGGTATTAAGATCATTGTTCAAAGTGCAAAGTATGCAGTTGGTTGGGCAAATCAATTTCATCGTCCAATTGAGTTTAGCTTCTTAAATGAAATGTATGCTTATAAAGAATATGACACTGTTTTTGATCCAAGCGAAAATAAAAATATTAAGCTTTTTGAAAATAATGAAATTTCATTTGCATATGAGGCCCTTCCAAATGCCAACCAAGTAAATGTAACGATTCTTTCAGATGGAAATCAAATGCCGACGACATCTAGTAAAAGTGCTTTAAAGAATCCTAAAACGAATCTACCTTATAATTTAAAGTAATAAAAAAGGCCTCTTAGAGAGGCCTTTATTCTTTTAGTAACCTAATTTTTCGTAAACAACTTCTTCCTGCTCAGTCACACAATCTGAAACTGCAAAGTAAAAATCATTATTTAATCTTGGCCAACCATTGCGAGAAACTTCAATCATTTGATCATACTTTGTATATCCCTTGATTTCACAAGATGCCTCATTCTCAGTTGCCGAATAAGAATCATCATCCCCCCAAACTTCATCTAGAATAACAAAGTCTAGAACACAAGAGTTTGTTTCAGCATTACATTTGAAAGTATCAAATCTAAAATTGAAATCACCTTCACACCAAGTATCACCACAGATATTATCAATCTCAGTAACAACTATGCTCTCTTCTTCTTTCGTTAAAGTATTTGCAAAAATTGATGATGTAAAGAATGCTAGAATAATGATTTTTTTCATGACAGATCTCCCAATATTGATTTTTTGGGAATATAGAATGTGATATATTGTATGTAAATCCTATTAATAGTATTTACACGATTCAATTTTTAGATAGGTTAAAATAATTGCTCAATCATCTCAACACCACGAGCTAGCTTGCTAGAAGCTTCTGAGTCTCTTTCATTTCGACTTGCAATTTCTCTTAAGTCACTAGATTTAATCTTCCTAGAGAGCTTAAATTTTGCCGTCGTGGCCTGCTTATCAATAAAACCAGTAATCACTGCTGAGACATAGGCTTCATTCACTTGAGCAATGAATTTATTAACCGGACGATACCTATTGGCCTTTTTGATATATTTTTTCATACGGCTTCCATCTTCAGAAACCTCAAGCCCTCGCTCTTTTATTTGTCGCATAAACTCCTGCATAACACCAGGCCCACGCGTGGCCAGTCCAAGAAAAACTGAATCAATATTTTTTTGATTAACTGGAATACGACTTATATTTTTATAAATAAAAATTTCAGCACTAACTAATCCCGTCTCGCTAGAGAGTGTGGCCATATCTCTTAAGTAGTTTGGATCTATTTCATTTTTCGGATCATAGGCACCCAGACAAATATTACATGCCGAAGCTTTTGCTGACTTATTATCAGAGAAACAACAGACTTCACAACCATAACTCACATCAACCCCGTGTCCATGGCGATAACCTAAGTTATGTAGAAGCTCATGAAAGACAACTCCTTCAAGCTCGTCTTTAGGTGGGCCATTTTTAATTGAGTTTAGAAAGCCAGATTTCATTTTTGGGTTTAAGGAGATAAATGGGCCATTAACTCCGTAGCTTTTGTGCCTATTGCTCCCGACAGAAGCAAAAGCTATTGTTCCATCCCATGAGTAATCTTTTTGATTACACATTATCGATGTAGGCTTTACCTTTCCACTTAGCTGAATATTTAGAAGGTTGATTATATTTGCAATCTCACCTTTTGCACCAGTCTCTTTATTATTAGTTCCCAATTCAGAAAGACAACTCATTCCCTTATCCAGAGAGTTACGCATAAGAGTTTCAAAATTATCATTACCAAAGTTATCAAGACAACTTTTATGAATTTTTACTCCAGGTGTGAATTCATAGAAGCCATTATTAAGTTTTTCAAGAATTGGATCAAAATCAGAAATTAGGTTATCAAGTGAACTGATCGAATTTAAAAAGCTTTCATAAGAACACATATTTACGGCTTCACTATGTTGAATGTTTTGAATTCTTTTTTCGATGGCCAGAATACGCTTACCATTTTCAATACGGTAGAGCTTGTATATAGACTCTTTCTCCAGTTTTTCAATTAATTCCACTCGATCAAAGTTTAAATCGAAATTATTATCCGATTCAATCGTTGTAAGCTCTCCTACTACCTTCATTTGATAATCAAATTTTCCATCGTAATTACGATCATTTAAATGTTCTACTAAGCGATGATTTTTATAACGAAAGATATTATCTACTTTTCCATCTTTATTATCATCAAATTCAAAGACCTGCCTATCTTCAGCTCTGGCAAGTATGCTAAAGAAAGACAAAGTAAGTAAGATAAGAAATTTTAAGTATGAATTCATCATGATATTTATTTATCGGAATAATCATGAAAAAAATGACAAAAAAGACCCACATTTGTGGGCCTTAAATATATGAAAATATGTTGTCTAGATTACCAAGTATTGTAACAACGTTGGCGACTTAACTTCTTTTGAGTTTGATTATAGTAGATCGTGCAGCTATGGTACTCATAGTGAAGCATTAATTTAACATGATGATCCTCTTCTTCACCTACTGGCCAAAAATTTGGTGCGTGTGAAACTTGAAGGTCCCATAGACGATCTGCTGTACAAAAAGCTTCGACATTTTCGTAATTTAAAAGGTCAGCAGTAAATTGTATTGCTTCAACCTTAACTGCATCATTTTCAAATCTAAGACATTCATTGGATCCGTTGATAGCAAAAACTTGTGTACTAACAAATAGTGCCACTAACATCATAAGTGTGTTTTTCATTTTTCCCCCTTATAAAAGTGAGGAAGTTTTACCTATCAAACAATAATATGACAAAACATACTGCGTTATTTATATGGCATTTGCCAGAAAAGTATTATTAAAAGTCTGAAAGTCATTAATAATTAATACTAACTCAATATTTTTGAATTTAGGTAGCTTAATAGGATGGCCTCCACCGATCACTACATCTATCTTTCGCTCAAGTTTCTCATCGATTTTTTGTAGATATGGAATAATGCTTTTAAAATAATCCCAGCCATCAGATGAAACAGCACCCAAGATAAGACCTTTGCAATTTAGCGCATTAATGGCCTCAGCTAAACAATCAGCAGGATTTGCAGCACCAAGATAGTATGTGCCTATTCTTTTTGTACGACAAAGTATGTCTGCAATAATAATTGAGAGTTCATGAAGATTCCCCTCTGGGGTTGCAAGTACATATCGGCCTTTGAGGTCATTATTAGGTAAACGAATCTGTCCTAATTGATCACGTACTATCGTGGAGATAATATGTTCTTGAGTAACACTGTAGTTCCCATCAAAAACTAAACCACCAATTTTTTGCATAATTGGAAGAACAACTAAAAAAATAAAATCTTGAGCACTAAGACTTAGCCTTAGAAACTCAATTTCATTTCTCACATTTTCAATTTCATATAGAGCTAATGACGCAAATAGGATATCAATTGATTTTTCGACTTTATCCTCTTGCGAGATACTTGACTGATTTATGACAAGACTCATCTCCTTTAAATCGTCTAATGAAAGACTTGCCACCTTTGAAATAGTTTGGCCCGACTTTATAAGCGAGGCAATGATTTTAGCTCGGGCCAGATCTTCTGGGCCATACAAGCGTTGACCGGCCTCATCTCGAATAGGACAAAAAGCATTATATCTCTTCTCCCACATGCGAATTGTGTGAGGTTGAACATTACAAATACCTGATATTATTCGAATTGCTACATTTTGCTTCATTTCTACCTCAATATCTCACAATATATTGTTTAAGTGTTGTATATTATATTATATATACATAACCTACACAAGGAGTAATTAATGGGAATTCTAATTACCGGTGCAACAGGACTAATTGGCCGTGAATTAATTCATGATTTGGCCATCCATGGACACGAAAATATTCACGTTCTAACTAGAAATCCTAAGAAGGCGCAGGCTTCCTTCAATATTCCAATCAAATGCTTCTACTGGGATCCTGAAAAGGCCAAAATTGATAAAGCTGCACTTAATTCAGTTCATACTATTATTCATCTTGCTGGTGAAAATATTGGAGCTAGAAGGTGGTCCAAAAAACAAAAAGAAAAGATCATCAACTCGCGCGTGCATTCAACTCGTCTACTCGTGGATACAATTAATGAAAATAAAACTCTGCCGATTAAAAAGTTTATTAGCGCAAGTGCCATCGGAATCTATGGTAATCAAAATGGAGACCAAATCTTAGATGAGCAAGCAGATTTTGGAAGTGACTTTCTCGCTAAGACTTGCATTGCTTGGGAGAAAGAAACTGCTAATATTCAAAATAAAGAAATTGTCGTCAATCATGTCAGAACAGGAGTTGTCCTTGCACGAAATGGTGGAGCTCTTGAGAAGATGCTTATTCCGTTTAAGCTAGGAGTGGCAGGAAAACTAGGTAGTGGTGAGCAGATGATGAGTTGGATTCATCTTTCGGATATGGTTTCAATTTATCGCTTCCTAGTGGAGAATAACTTTACTGAAAAAGCATTTAATGCTGTTGCACCTAAGGCCCACTCAAATTCTAATTTCACGAGAATTTTGGGAAAGGTTTTAAAACGTCCAACATTACTTCCAGCTCCAGCTTTTGCAATAAGGATAGCTCTTGGGGAAATGGCCACACTTGTGCTTGATGGACAAAATGTATATCCGAAGAATCTTTTAGAGAAAGGCTATAAATTCAAATTTGAACACCTTGAAGATGCGCTTACTAACCTTGTTGGGCCAGAAGAAGAATTTAAACAAATACAATGGTTGAAACATCCATTAGCTGAAGTTTTTGATTTCTTTAGTGATGAAAGAAATCTTGAAACAATTACCCCTGAATCACTTAGCTTCAAAGTAATTGGAAAAAGTACTGAACAGATTGAGACCGGTACAATCATTGACTATAAATTAAGTCTCTACGGCCTGCCATTCAAGTGGAAGACTGAGATTTCGAATTTCAATCGCAATAAAGAATTCACTGATACACAACTTAAGGGGCCATATAAGAAGTGGGTTCATACTCACGGCTTTAAGAGGTACGCCAATGGAACATTAATGACTGATAATATTACATATAAAGTTCCTATGGGCGAGATTGGACGAATCTTTGCTGGCGCCTTTATTAGAAAGGATATTAATAAAATTTTTAATTATCGTAGCCAAAAATTATACAAAATTTTTGGTGAAACTAAAAACCATGTTGAATAAAATTATAAAGGAGAAAAAATGAAGAAGCTCATGTTACTTATTGCCATTTTATCAAGTTCACTTACTTTCTCTGGGTCTACTCTCCCTTTGGATACAGTTGATTATGTCGAACTACAAAAGTACCTTGGTAAATGGTATGAAATTGCACGCTTTGAGCAAAGCTTTCAAAAAGGCTGTACCGCAGTTACAGCTAATTATAGCCTGAGATCCGATGGAGATATCGAAGTTCTAAACACATGTCGACAAGGCTCTCCATCAGGCGAATTGAAAACGGCCAAGGCAAGAGCTTGGGTTGTTGATAAAGAAACAAATGCAAAGCTTAAAGTTCAATTCTTCCTACGTGGAATAAAACTTCCTATCTTTGCTGGAAATTATTGGATTTTAGACCTAGGTAATAATTACGAATATGCCATGGTTGGAGATAAATCTAGAAAGTACCTATGGATCCTATCAAGAACTAGAGAACTTGATGAAAAGATCTACCTTGAACTAGTTGCCAAGGCCAAGGATCTTCACTTTGATACATCTAAATTAATTAAAACAAAGCAATAGTTACTAATAAGGAGAACCCAATGTCTTTGCGACCAAAAATTGCCATTAGCTCTTGTCTGTTAGGTGAGAATATTCGCTACAATGGCGGTCACTGCCGTGAAGACTGGGTGTTTTCTGAACTTTCAAAATTTGTTGATTTTGTTCCAGTATGCCCCGAATTTGAAATGGGCCTAGGTGTTCCAAGAGAAGAAGTTCATTTATTCAAAGTTGATAAAGACTCTAATGAAATTCGATTAAGATCGAAATTATCTAAAAAAGATCTCACAGAAGAGGCCAATGAAATATATAAAAGAATTCAAGAACGAATTTCACTTGAAAAGATAAACGGCCATATATTTACAAGGAAATCCCCTACTTGTGGAACCGATAATGTAAAAACGATCACTCTTAGTGATGAAAATTATGTCACAAAGTCCACAGGGCTTTATGCTAATTATATCATGAATGCCATGCCAACCCTTCCTTATATCGATAGTGGGAGAATTAAGAATCTCGAATTAAGAGAGAATTTTGTTAAAAAAGTTTTTTCACATGTAAGATTTCAAGAGCTCGATGGCACAATTAGAGAACTACAACAATTTCATCAAATGTATAAGTATTCTATCATGGAGCACAATCAGAATAACCTGAGAACGCTTGGAGGTATTGCGGCCAACCATGATAAGTTAGAAGCGAGCGAGGTTTATATAAAGTACTTCAATCTCTTTATGGAGACCCTAGATATTCTTCCTACCAGAAAGAATCGTCTCAATGCCTGTTTTCATGTATTCGGGTATTTTAAAAAAGATCTAACTTCTCACGAAAAAGATATTCTTATAAAAATGATGGAAGACTATAAGAATGGTAACTCTAATTATCTAACGGTGAACTCATTTTTAAACATTCTCACAAATACACACAAAAAGTCTTATCTTCAAGATCAGTATATTTTTGGTCCATATCCAAAAGATTTAAAACTATTAAAGAATATTGCATAAAATGAAAAATAAAGAAGAAGTTAATATATTTTGGTTTAGAAGAGACCTTAGATTAAAAGATAACCGAGGACTTCTCTTCGCACTTCAATCAGGTAGGCCAGTTATTCCGGTCTTTATCTTTGATAAGAATATTCTTTCAAAACTTCAAGATGAAGATGATCTTAGAGTTAGCTTTATTCATGACACAATTAAAGAATTGAAAGAGGAGTTAAATAAACTAAGCAGTGATATCTTAGTCTTTCATTCCACTCCTGAAGCGGCTTATAAAGAGTTAACTAAACGCTACAATCTAGCAGAGGTTTTTACTAATGAAGACTATGAGCCTTATGCAATAAAGAGAGATAATAAAATTGAGCAACTTCTTAAGAAAGAAGGTATTAAATTCTCACGCTACAAAGACCACTGTATCTTTGCAAAAGACGACATACTAAAAGAAGATGGTAAACCTTATGTTGTCTACACCCCCTTTAAAAACAAATGGCTTTCGACGCTTGCTCCAAAAGATATCGCAACAATTGAAACGCATAAGTACTTCAATAACTTTCACAAATTTAAAATAAAAAGTTATCCAAATTTAGAAGAGATGGGATTTATCTACAATGAGAAAGCAAAGGATCAAGTAAAAACTATAAAGAGAAAGATCATTGATAGCTACGATCAAAATCGCGATATTCCAGCACTAGATGCAACTTCAAAGCTAGGGGTTCATCTTCGTTTTGGAACTCTCTCACCTAGAAAATGTGCACAAGTTGGTTTTAAAAGAAATCAAGTTTGGCTAAGTGAATTAATTTGGCGCGAATTTTTCATCCAAATCATGTATCACTTTCCACATGTTATAAATGGGCCATTTAGAGAAAAGTATAGTCAAATTAAATGGAACAATAACAAGAAGCAATTTAAGAAGTGGTGTGAGGGAAAAACCGGCTACCCTATCGTTGATGCAGGAATGCGTGAGCTAAACGAAACAGGATATATGCATAACCGCGTTCGCATGATTGCTGCCTCATTTCTTGTCAAAGACTTACTTATTGATTGGCGTTGGGGTGAAGAGTATTTTGCAAGGAAGCTTAATGACTTTGAACTGGCCTCCAATAATGGCAATTGGCAATGGGTTGCAGGAACAGGCTGTGACGCTGCTCCCTACTTTAGAATCTTTAATCCTTATACTCAGCAGAAGAAATTTGATCCTAATTTCAAATATATAAAGAAATGGGTACCTGAATATGGAACATCAGAATACCCAGATGAAATAATTGATCATAAAATTGCTTACCATCAAACACTTAAAGCCTACAAGGCCTGTAACTAAATGCTAACACATGGACCAATATTGCGAGTCACACTGAAGTCTGATCCATAATCATCACTTAGATTATATTCTACAAAGACTTCATCGTTTGAATACTCATCAGTTGTAAGACTTTCTACACAACTTAATATTTCAATACGATCATGTGAACCTTGATAATATCGGCCATTCATGTCATTTGCTGCTTGGTAGATCTGGTTGCAAACCTGATTTACTTCACCAACATAACAGAACTGACGTGACCGAATTGTATCATCTTGATTGTAATTAAAACTTGAATCACTGAAGCCAATAATCGCCCCAAGCTTTAGATCAGATGTAACGATAAAGGTCGAATTTGATGAATTTGCAAACGTTGAAATAGCACTCACAAATATGAGTGTTTTAAAAATTGTTTTCATATTGAGCTCCCTAATACTTAATATGTTTAACAATTTCTAGCATGGTAAACTCAATAAATAAAACAATAATATATTCTTAACGAAATCTAAAAATTAATAACAAAAGTTGTGTTCTCACTTTCGTTGTCGATAAACAAATTATATCCGGAACGTTCTATAATTTGCTTTGTGATAGCAAGTCCAACACCATGGCCATTACCACACTTCTTTCTTGAATCACCTAATTCAAAAATCCTCTCTTGAGCTTTTAGAGGTATGCCTGTTCCACTGTCAATTATCTTAATAAAACGTTCTGTGGAAGACGCGACAACCTTAATCCAAGGTGAGTCAGTGGACTTTATCTCATCTAAAGAGTTTTTAATTAAGTTAACCAGGCAAAGGCTTAACTCCGTCTCATTTCCCTCAATAGAAAAGTCATCCATTTCAACTTCAACTCTTACGCAATGGCGTGTAATCTTATCACTAACAAGCTCAAGCGCTTCTTGTGTGATATGTGAAACTGAAATAATTTGTTTTGAAGATGAGTAATTTTTTTTAAAAATATTCATATAGAGTTCAGTTACCTCAAGAATTTTACCAATGTGGCGACGTAGCTTTTGTGTATACGGGGAGAACTCCTTATCGATCAACTTATCAAGTCGATCATTTGTCGTACTTAGTACAAAGAGATGATTTCTAATATCGTGAGCAATACTTGCAGAAGCGAAACCAAACTGAGCTACCTTTGAAAGCTTAACCATATCTTTCTCAAGGTTATACATCTTAGTAAAGGCCAGATCCTGATAGTACATATTAAAACGCATCGATTCGAAAACATATCCTAAATAGTAGATCGGTACGAGATACCCGATTACTTCTGTTCCAATTATCGTATCCCAGCAAGAAACAAATAATGTTAGCAAAATACCTGCTTTAAAAAGGTATTCCTTACCTTCTTTCTTATTAAGCTCGCGCCATATAACAACGGTTGTATATAGAATTGTAATAATGCCGAAGAATCCAACGACGACTACTAAATTACTTGGATATATTGTTAAATTTAAGCTCTTGGTAAAAAGTGTTGCTGGTGGTGTTTCACGAGGAATAAACATAAGGTCTATATCAGAAAAGAGATAGAGGACCCCTCCTACGACCTGGAAGATAGAATGACCAATACAGAAAATCTTAGATGGCCTTAAGAGCTTTATATCTCGGCCAAAGAAACCTTCAATTGCCCTGATATAACAATAATAAGTAAAGTATGCGAAAAACCAATATGTAAGAAGTAAGAAATTTGAAAACTTAGTATCTGTAATATGAGTATTAAAGGCAATCAAGATGGCATACGAGCCCGCACTCAAGCACATAGCGATATGCCAAAAGACCTTGCGACTCAGTAACTTCCTAGAGGTATAAACCCCTATCGAAGCTTGGTACAAGAAAAACGCAAATGCAAAGGTCGTTACATATCTAGTAAGAACCTTGTATTCCTCGATGCTCATACAGTAAATATACTATATTTAAAATAATTAAAACACTTAAAAATGCCCGAATTTATTAAAATTATCTCAAGATAGTTGGTAAAGGTCTTATGACACCAAATTTTGATTGAATTGAGTTCTTCTTAATACTCTGTTCTTTCATTAGTTCAACAATTTCCAATGGACGCATATTCGGGTTTAACTCCTTCAGACGTGCTGCCATATTAAGGGCCATTGGCGATGCCATCGAAGTTCCTGAATGACGAATTTTCATATCTCCAAGAAGGGCCGCCTCAATTTTTGTTCCAGGGGCAAAGAAATCAACATAGCTGGAGCTATAATTTGAAAAGTCGGCCATCTCATAATTTTCATCATTTCGCCAACCACTATCCGCTGTTGCTCCAATAGTTATAACATTTGGATAAGGGTAACAGGCCGGATACATACAATCACGACTTCCATTTAAGTAGCGTCCATCATTTCCAGCTGCAACAAAGAAAACTACTTCGGGGTTATTTAAGAACATATTTTGAAGGCTACGATAAGTTTTACGATCTACAAGCCCTAAGGATTGATGTGGAAAAGAAAAACTCATATTAACAAAATCAACTTCTGAATTTTGAAGCTTTTTAGAAATCATATCCAGATACTTTGACTCACCAAAGTCCCCCGCAAAAGCAAGAAGTGATGCGGATTGAAGACCGTTAAGCGCAATTGAGGAAACATGAGTTCCGTGAGAAGTGATTGGACCAGTCGTCCCCTTTGCCTTAATTGTCTCAAAAGGAATTCCGTAAATCCCCGCTTTCTGACTTGAGCTACCTCCCGTACGAGGTAAGAAGCCAGAGAAAGGATTCATAAACTTTATATCGCTATCTCCATCAAAGTGAACACCTAGAACATTATCAATAAGGCCATCACCATCACTGTCTTCCATATTGAAAGATTCGATCGAGTTAACGAGAATATGATCTTGAATATCTTGATGATTATGATCGAAGCCAGAATCAATAACTGCAATCTTAACAGCTGCATCACTAGGTCCGCCTGAAACCTCTCCAATCTCATTTTGAATATAATCACCAATTTTGACGTCATTATTATTGAAGACATTAAATCCAATGATGCGCTTTTCATCATAGATAAATTTATATTTATAGTCCTCACCATCAGGATTGATAACTTTTCTTTCAACAATTAAATCATCTAAAATCGTATCAATGCTTTCTAATGCATGTGTTCTCTTATCAAAACCAAATTCTTTAAGAATAATTTCTTGATTACCATTTCTTTGAATTAAAACCTTAGATTGAACGTGGTTATTTTGAGTATTAAATACCGTTTTATAAAAAACTGAGTCGCTTTTGTATTCATAAGTAATACTTGAGATCTGCTCTCCTTCTATCGTATAGAAGTTTTGCTTTATCAGTTTATTATCTAAAAAATATTCTTCTGATGAGATTTTTTTATTCTTTTCAAAGTATTTAGAAATACTTTTCTTTGCACCGTCAATACATGTTTTGACATTACCATCAAGAGTACATGACTCTACTGCTAAAATATTTGTAACTGAAATAAGGGTAATAAAAAAAGGGATTATTTTCATAATCCCTTTATATCTTAATTTTGAATACTATATTTGAACTTTGAAAAAACTATGTCCAAGATTAAACTTTAGACACTTCTTAGTTTAGCTCACAAGTGTAATTAATTTCATTCTTTTTGAATAGAAAACAACGGTAGCTAATATCAATTGAAACTGAATTATCATCGATAAGAATCTTTTCTTTATAATTAGAAGCTCCACCGAAGTCCCCACAAGCATCGCCTCCTGGACGATTAGAATTTGTCGAAACTAAAAGAGTATCATTATCTAAAAGCTCGGCACTATCAAGAAGTGCAACAGAAACTGGATTTGCATATAGTTCAGGAGTATCAAATTCTACTCTTACTGCATCACTATCACTCTCTACAACTACAGTACAACTCCCTCTTTCTTCTCCGTTCATCATCACCTTACCTGATTTACCGCTTAAGCTTTTTAAATCTGACACAAAACTATCAACATTAGAGTTGGCAGATACATTTGCACCAAGTGCAGAAAGTGTAAATAAGACTGCTAAAGATAATGATTTCATATAATTCTCCCTTATTATTAATATTTATAAAGAAGCTTATACCTAAAAAATAAAATTTAATCACCTTAATCTGTAATAATAACCTACCTGTTAATAGGTTATATAATTTAAATAAGATCAATAACTTACAATAGAGTTATTCAATAAGGTCAATTGTAAAGGTTGTATTGGGTGTTTTTTCATTTAGCCACAATTTAAAACCAGAGCGACTTAAAAGCTCTTTTGTGATAGCAAGGCCAATTCCATGCCCACAGCTTTCCTTATTATAAGTGAAGCCAAAATCAAAAATATGCTCAGCTGTATTCGGCTCGATTCCACTCCCACTATCCACGACATGAATTGATTTATCTTCCCCCTTAAAAATTAGTTTTACCCATTTATTTGTGCTCTTATGGCCTTGTACAGCTTCAAGAGCATTTCTTATAAGATTAACAACAGAGATAACTATTTCTGTTTTATTACAGTGAATGATGAAGTCATCAGCAGCAATTTCAAACTTCACGTTAGAGCCTTCAAATTTAGTACTCACTAGTTCTTTAACATCCTGAATAATTTCTAAACTAGAATAATTCTCTTTCCTAGAGGCAATATTATTTTTAAAGATATTCATATAGAGATCAGTTATCTCTAGAAGTTTATCATTGTGCTTTAAGATTTCTTGGTATGTCTTCTCCTTATCTTCATTTTTATTTCTAAGAAGCGAGTTTATTCTTAACTTAATAACAAATATATGATTTTTAATATCGTGAGCAATGCTTGCAGCTGCGAAACCAAATTGGGCAACCTTCGAGAGCCTTATGACCTCTCTTTCAAGATTGAATAATTTTTCAAAGGCAAGTTTTCGATAAAAGAAATTAAATCTAACGGCCTCAAAAGCATTTGCTAGATAATATATTGGAACGAGTGCACCTGAGACCTCTAGACTTAAGCACGTATCATTTATTACAGACAATATAGTTAAAAGAATCCCTATTTTTAAAAGGTATTCTTTTGAATTCGATTTTTGTAATTCCTTCCATATAATAGCACTAGCGAAGAAGACAGATAGAGCACCTAGGCTACCGACAATCTGTCCAAAGACATTCGGAGACATTCCAATCTGTGCCGATTGATAAAAAAATGTCTCATTGACGACTCCCTGGCCTGTGAAGATAAAGCTTTTGTTAAAAATTATATAAGAGCCCAGGGAAATGAATTGTATTACAGTAAGAACAGCAATTACAACTTTAGGAGCTTTTAAGTACTTCAAGCTCTTACCCAAGAATGCTTCAATCGCATGCATATATGAGAAGAAAGCAATAAATGCAAAAATCCATAAAAGATTCAATATGGCATTTGATGTCTTAATATCTGTAACATGAGTATTAATAGTGAAGAAAAGACAGTATAGTGCAGAAAAGAGACACATCTGTGTATACCAAAGGCTAGAACGTTCCTTAATAGTGTAATAGCTAACCAGACCCGAAAAGAACTGATAAGTGAAAAATGCCAAGAAAAATATCGTAAAATAACGTGTAATATGAATATAAATATCAAGGCTCACGCCATCTCCCTCTTAACAAAATACATAAATATTATGTACCCTACCTATCAAACATTCAAGAACTTCTCAATACTCTCATCCCCCATAGTGTACAATAACGGCATGATTGTCCCATATTATGAATCATAAGAAGCTGATCTTCAGAAAAATCCAAAGCTTTTGAGTTAATTCAAATTGCATCATTTAGTGATGAAAGAAATCCCAAGCAATCTCCTACTAAATGAAGATATATTCAATTGTAGGGAAACTGCTGTCAATTTACGAAAAGGTAAAGAATTAGAAATCTATTTTAAGCAGTCAATTAGCTCCAAAATAAGATTTTTCGTATCTCTATTTTCAAGGTAGTTTTGTCTGACACAAATATAGATACCATGACTACTTTCCTTCTTCTTATAGATCTTTAGCATTTTAGAGTTATTAAAACTAGATGACGGAACAACACAAAAAAGTCCACCAATCTCACAAAGTGTTAACATTGCCTTATGAGAGTTTACACATCCAATTACTTCAAATTTTGATCGCCAAGTCTTGCCAACTGAACGAGTCAAGAATTTTTCGGTATAAAGGTCTTCCTTACGATAAGTAACAAGCTTTCTATTTTCACTGCTCTTTTCATTTATAGGACCTACTAGGTATGTCCCATCACGACAGACCTCAAAAGCGGTCAAGCTTTTTTGTGTCGGAATAATATGAGTCATAATAATATCTAACTCTCCCGCCTGTAATTTCTCAATAAGCTTCATGGCAGAGTCAAAAACTAAATCAAAGTGACCAATATTCTTCCTATCGTGTAACTCACTTAAGGCGGGTAAAAGAAACTTCTCCCCTGCTTCAAAAATACTTCCAACCTTCAAGTTGATTTTTTGTACTTTATTTTGAATAGCACCACTTATTGTATTAAAGCTTGGAAGGACTTGATCTAGAAACGCCTGTCCCTTAGTTGTTAAAGAAGTTGTTTTATTTGATCGAACAAAGAGCTCATAACCCAGTTCATCTTCTAAAAGTTTGATCTTACGTGAAATTGCAGGTTGAGAAGTATTAAGTTCTCTAGCTGTTTGAGAAAAATTTAAATTTTGGCCGAGGTGGCAAAAAACTTCAATATAGTTGAGGTTGATATTCATGATATCTTCTTACCATATCACTTTAATATTTCAAACAACCATCTATATCATTATGTAATAACTCATTTAAAAAAAGGGAGCAACAAGCTCCCTTTATATCTTAGTAGCAATAAGCATTCTGTGTAAGTAGAACTTTTTGAGAATCTACTAGGTAAACCATTTCCTGCTCACATTCAGTTTTAACAGGAACATAGATTTGCTCACCTTCATCATAGTATACATCTGCTGTTTCTTCAGTCCATAGTACGTTAAAAAATACTTCTTTATCTTCTGCACTACTTTTTGAGTAGTAAACATACACTTTAGGCCCAAAATATGCTTTTGCAGTTTTATCAACAGCTTTCTTTGCTTGAGTGATTACTGAGTTTGAAACAGGTGCTGCAATTGAAGTAAGAGATAGCATTGCTACCATTAGTAATTTTTTCATCTAATTCTCCTCATAGTTTTTTGTCTAAATAACAAGATTTCTATTTAATCGTCTATGAGTATTCGTATGTATGTAATTTATTCTTCTTATTTTTAGATACTTACACTGTCTATTTTTTGACTACCTTATAATTATTTACACTTAACACCACTTATTTCTGCATTAAGCTATATTCGACACATGAAAAATATAAGAAAGATCGTAACTAAAGGCATAATTTTATCAACTATCGTATCGAGTGCTTTAGCACAAGAGAATAACTACTTCTGGCAACAGGAGATGCTTAATACGCTCCAAGAAAATTGTGAATGGCGCTATGAAGGCTGTGTAACAGTAGATGAAAATCAAATCGATATGCGTTCTCAGGCAAAGAGGATGCTTGATAATATCTACAGTTGTAAGAATACTATTCAAGGTTGTAGCGATGAAGAACAAAAACGTATCGATGATATGGAAGGTATCAAAGGACGTATTGGAAATGAAACAATCCGTGGTGGTATGAACCCTAAAGAGTTTTCTGAATTCCTAAGAAGATACGATCCTAGTGATAGTAAAAAAGGATACTTTATTCCCCTTGGCCTAAGCGACAAGGAAGCACTAATGCTAGCAGCATCAACATCACTAGGGCTTGTTATGTTTGCCTCGGATGAAGAAACAATGGACTTCATTCAAGATCATAAAAATGGCTTTACAGAAAAATTAGTATATCCAACTAACAATCATGAGCGCCTTATTATGGGTGGTGCCGCAGCTGGTTCTTACTTCATGGGTGTTGTCCTTGAAGATGGAAAGCTCAAGAAAGCAGGACTATACGTTGTCACGTCACAAATTGCGACACAAATTGTAACAGAAGGTTTTAAGAAAACTTTTGGCCGACAAAGACCAAATAAAGACCTCGGTGCCTATGCATTTGGAACAGAAGGAAAGTCTTTCTTTTCTGGGCACTCATCTGGTGCTTGGTCATTTGCAACAGTATTTGCAGAAATCTACAAAGATAATAAAGTTGTTCCTTATCTAGCCTATGGTGTTGCGGCCCTAACTTCATACGGACGTCTACACGACAGAAAACACTGGTTATCTGATGTTTTTGCAGGTGCAATCGCAGGACATCTTATCACGAAACTTGTTATCAGAATGCATGAAAGTGATGATAGCGAAGGTGGACTAATGGTCTTTCCAAGCTGGAACGCTGAATCAAGTACCTTCATGGTTAATTTTGAGTGGACACCTAAGAGAAAGAACTCTCAGGGAGAATTTCAATGTAAAAAGATGCCAGAAGGAAAAGAGAAGATCCGCGCCTGTATCTATGAAGCTTACTTAAGGTCACAAAACTAGTAACGATAAATATCGATATCACCCATAGTCAGGAAATTTGGAGATATTATGAATAAGTTGAAATCCTTAGCTCTAATTGTTCTTATTGGAATTAGTGCTCAAGCTCAAGCGGCCCGTATCTGGTCATCTATACCTTTTGTAAGAGGTGCGGACCTTTGCGCTTATAAGCAGGCTTACTCACAAACACGCTCAGAATATATGAGCGAGATGACAGGTCTGGCCTCAGAGCTTATGCAATCAGGAGCAAAAGGTAGTGAGGCCATGCAGATGCTTGTTACTTTCGATGCCTTGTACGACAAGAACGTAAGACTTGCTACTCAACATAAGTATCTTGATGTGACACTCGAAAGTACATTAAAGGCATACTTTGATGGTTACTATCGTGATTTTCCAGTGGTTGATAGAAAGCTTGAATTCGTTCAAATGAATAATATTCGTTATATCATTAACTCAATCAATAACGGTCAAAGACCAGGTTGGATTCCTGATAATGCAGGAGATCTTGTTGATTATATGGCCTATGGTACATATTCATTTGCCCCTAATTGTCGAGGTAATATCCAAGTTACACTTACTCTTGTAGGATCAGATGGTTCGACAAAGAATTATCAGGGAATAGGACAACCTTCAGTTGTGATGTCTCAAATTGCTTCACGTATGTTTGAGGACTTTCAAAGAACTCAATTTCCATCAACACTAAGAGTGAATGGACGAAAGCTTACTATTATTGGAACTCATAATGGATCAGTTGGAAGAGTAACATCATTAAGACAAGCAGAGAGGGCCTGTGACAATATGTATGCAAGACTTCCTAATGGAAATGAACTTGAGGCCATCGATGCTTATGGTGATTGGAATGGCGGAGTTTCAATTCATCAAAATATCTGGGCACTTCGCGGTGGAAAGGTATACCACCCAGGACTTATGAATCCATCACCAGTACGTGACCCATGGTCAGTGAATGCAAAAGTAATGAATTACTACTGTGTTCGCTAAAGCTTAAAAAGTTTTTTAATTTCAGTGTCGGGTTTGATTTGCCCGGCACGATAGTCCATAACCTTTTTTCTCTTCTCATTAAAGTAGTGATGAAGATGAATCAAGATGCCAAACTTATCATCAATTTCCATTTTAGATATAAGAAAGCCGGCCTTAAGTTTTGGAATAATAACAGCATTATTCGTAGCACAGTGGCGAGAGTAGACCATTTGAAAGCCCTCGGCCTCTAAAATAGCGAGAGTCTTATCAAGCATGGCCCCATAAACACCATGGCGACGATACTCAGGAAGAACTGCCGAGTTACACATATAATAAGTTGTACTATTTTCTTGAAAACCCCAGCTCCAGCCAATGAAATTATCATCCTTATCGAAGGCCGCAAGACAGAGCTGATATGGTTTGCCCATATTCTCTTTTAATCTTTTAATATTAGCTAATTCTTCTTCCGAGAGAATATCCCAAAGAACATAACTATGGTCTTCTTCAAAGACTGCCTCTTTGTGTGCTTGATAATACTTATCAAATTCTTTGCCTTCTAGGATTCTAATTTCAAATTCCATCATAGAGAAATGATACAGGAAATATCGATGGGTGCAAATGAATTAAGGAAGAGTTAAAGAGGAGGCTACGCCACATAACCTCCCCCATTTTAGAGTATTAGAATCTAAAACCAATACCGACACCAACAAGGAGAGGATCGATATCAACTTCAGCATTCACTACTCCAGATCCAGTATCAACTGTTGCATCTGTTTGTAAGTAAAGTTTTTTGACGTCAAAGTTTAGATACATATTTTGTGCAACCTTGATATCTGTACCAAGCTGTAATGCATATCCAAATGAATCATCGTACTTAGTTGATGCCATATCTCCTGGTACTTCTCCATAAAAGATTGTGTAGTTGATCCCTGCTCCTACATATGGTTTGAAAACTCCAAAGTCCATATGGTACTGAGCAAGTAATGTTGGAGGTAGAAGAGAAACACTTCCAAGGCTTCCTGTTCCATTAAGATTTACGTCATGAGTTGCTGTTGCAAGAATTAATTCAACAGCAAAGTTTGGATGGAAGAAGTAAGAGAAGTCGACTTCAGGTACTGATTCGTTATTAATTGCAATATTACCACCGATATTATCACTAACATCAGGGCTTACACCAAGTGCTCTTACACGCACCATCGCGTTTTCTTGCGCGAATGAAAAAGAATTAAACATTAAGAAAAATAGAATTGAAATGATTGATGTTTTTTTCACAAAAACTCCTTATGTGTTTTTTTATATAAAAAAAATAGCAAAAGAGTTTTTAAATTTTTATGAGGCAGGTCAGAGATAAAAATAAAAATAAAAAAAAGCCTACTTTTGTAGGCTTTCATTTTTAATTCTTAGTAATGGAATCCCCACTGTTGCATGAATGCATGA
The DNA here is from genome assembly GCF_000443995.1 of Bacteriovorax sp. BAL6_X. Lineage (NCBI taxonomy): Bacteria > Pseudomonadati > Bdellovibrionota > Bacteriovoracia > Bacteriovoracales > Bacteriovoracaceae > Bacteriovorax > Bacteriovorax sp. BAL6_X. Next base: position 772,610 of record NZ_AUMC01000003.1, on the reverse strand, counting down.
TCTGAATCATCAAACATTGGCCACCAGCCTTGAGAACCTAGCTGCTCACCTGTTTCATAATCGATCGTATGGTTGATCCAACCTGTTGGCTCTGGACCAACAAAACGACGAAGAACGATTCTTCCATCAACAATATAGTCTGAGCGATGATATGTTACAGTGAAAACAGAACCATCGGCTTTTCTTCTAAAAAAACGAATAACTTCACGATCCGTAAGATTATCACCAAGATTCCACATAAGAGTTGTGTCACCAAAGTCTTTGGCCTTATACCAATCACCAACTAAGTAGTCGTGCTTCATTGTTGAAACCATCGAACGAAACTCTTGGTATTCAGTCATAAGTGTTTTTGCGTCTGGGTGGTTATAACCAAAAACAAGGCAAGGCAGCATTGCCAGCATTAGAATGATAGATTTCATTAACTTCTCCTTTAAATTGAACGAGTATTTTCGCAATAAAGATCATGGAATGGCAATATATGACAACTTAAGAAAGTTAAATTTATTGATTTTCATATACTTACGATGGCATAAATAGCAGTAATTCTTATAGGATTGAAGAAGGATAGGGCCATAACATACCTATTTATGGTAGTTATAGCGCTATGCAAGTAAACGTAAAATACCTCGACAATTTAAAAATCGAAGCCAGCTTCGACGACTTTAAAATCATTTCAGACCAGCCTGTTCGCTACAAAGGTGACGGTACAGCTCCTGGCCCATATGACTATTTCCTAGCATCGTCTGCCATGTGTGCAGCCTACTTTGCCAAGGTCTATTGTAATAGTCGTGATATCCCGACAGAAGATATTCGTATCAGTCAGCAAAATATTGTGGATCCCGATAATCGTTACAAACAATCATTTGTGATTCATGCAGAACTTCCAGCTTCAATATCTGAAAAAGATAAGAAGGGTATTCTTGCATCAATGAATCGCTGTACTGTAAAGCGTGTGATCCAAAATGAAATCGACTTTAAAATCGAGGCCAAAGAAATCTTAGGAAATGATGTCAAACTTGAATATGAAGTAAATGACGCTAAGACCATGATTGCAGGAAAAGACTGTTCTCTCGAGGAAACAATTGAGAATATGACTTCGCTTCTTGCGAATCTAGGAATAAAGATTGAAATCGCCTCTTGGCGCAATCAAGTCCCACACGTTTGGTCTGTTCATATCAGAGATGCAGACTCTCCAATGTGCTTTACGAATGGAAAAGGAGCGACAAAGGACGCTGCCCTTGCTTCGGCCCTTGGTGAGTATCTTGAACGTATCAGCACCAATTACTTTTATAGTGATTACTATCTTGGTGAAGAGATCGCAAATAGCGACTTCGTTCACTACCCTAATGAGAAGTGGTTTGAAATACCAGAAGATGACACACTTCCAGATGGCCTAATGGATAATACCCTAATTGCTGCTTATGATAATGATGGTGAGCTTTCAGCTTCTCACCTTGTTGACACAAACTCAGGAAATTATGAGCGCGGTATTTGTGCACTTCCTTATGTGCGCCAATCAGATGGAGAGACTGTTTATATTCCGGCAAACCTTATTGCAAACCTATTTGTAAGTAATGGGATGAGTGCTGGGAATACTAAGTATGAGGCGCGCGTACAATGTCTTTCTGAAATCTTTGAAAGAGCGGTAAAGAAACAAATTATTGTCGATGAAATAACCCTTCCTGATGTACCAAAAGCAGTTCTCGAAAAGTACCCAACAATTATGGAAGGGGTTGCTAAACTTGAAGAAGCTGGCTTTCCAATTGTCATTAAAGATGCTTCTCTTGGTGGCCGATTTCCTGTCATGTGTGTGACGCTAATGAATCCAAGAAACGGTGGAGTCTTTGCTTCTTTTGGGGCACACCCTCGTTTTGAGGTAGCTCTTGAGAGATCATTAACAGAGCTTCTACAAGGAAGAAGCTTTGAAGGTATGAATGATACTTTTCCACCAACATTTAACGAGTTTGCAATTCGTGAGCAAAATAATATTGTCGATCACTTTATTGACTCAACAGGTGTTATCTCGTGGAAATTCTTTGGTGCGAAATCACAATATGAGTTTAACGAGTGGAACTTTTCAGGAACAACACAAGAAGAATATAACTACTTAATGGACATTCTTAATCAACTTGAAAAAGAAGTTTATATTGCCGATTACAATGAACTGGGGGCGGCCGCATGTCGAATTCTAGTTCCAAATTATTCTGAAATCTATCTACCAGAAGACTTAATTTGGGATAATCATAATCAAGCACTAGACTACCGAGAGGCCATATTAAATCTCCATGCTCTTGATGAAGAAGACCTGTCTGAACTAGTAGGGCAACTTGAAGAAAGTTCACTTGATAACTATATGCCAGTATCAGAACTTATCGGTGTGGCCTTTGACGAAAGTACAGTATGGGGACAACTCGTTATTGGAGAACTTAAGGCACTCACTTACCTTGCATTAAAGCAATTTGAAGATGCCAAAGAGCTTGTTGAAATGCTTGGAACATTCAATGACAATACAATTGAAAGAAGACGCTTCTATCAAGTACTTAATATCGCTCTTGATATTGAACTAGGTGAAGACTTAGAAATGACAGACTACATCGAAAACTTAACTCGTATGTATGGTAGCGAATTAATGGAGCGAGTAAGTAAGACAATTTCTGGAGAGAATCGTTTTGATGGACTTACACCAACAGGAATGAACCTTGAAGGAATTGATAAACATTTAAAGTTAATTGAAAGTTATAAAAAGCTTCAATTGGCACGCCACAACTTTCTAAAATAAACCTTTATGGTAACCTCTTAGAAAACTTTAGGAGGTTACCTATATGAATCTAAATACAATTCAATTTAAAGATGGTAAAGGGCTAGATAAGACAATTAAGGACTTTAATGCCAAGGCCTATCTTATTGTTAATGTTGCTTCTAAGTGTGGACTAACACCACAGTATGAGGCCCTACAGAATCTTTACTCCGAATATAAGGATCAAGGTCTAGAAATTTTGGCCTTCCCAGCAAATGAATTCCTTGGACAAGAACCTGGAACTAACGAAGAAATTCAGCAATTCTGCAATCTTGAATACAACGTGACTTTTCCGGTAAATGAAAAGATTATCGTTAAGGGCGAAGGGCAACACCCTTTATACAAAGCGCTAACAGAATCAAAAAAAGATGCTGTTAGAAATGACAAACCAGACTTTGAACAACTTCTTACTAATAAAGGACTAATATCTGGCATGCCTCACGACATTCATTGGAATTTTGAAAAATTTCTTCTAGATCAAGATGGTGAAATTATTGAAAGATTCTTCCCAGATATCGCACCGACAGATGAAAAAATCATATCAAAATTGAAAGAGCTACTATAAGTAAGACCTGCACGAGGCAGGTCTCTTTCTTATATCGCTAACATTTTTATTCATGAAGAAGAGAATGAGTACTTCCAAAAGAATAACTTAATTCCTTTAAGGCTTGTTCCATACTTTAATGGGCCATCTGAATCAATTACTAGTTTGTTATGCTGCGATTTTTTCTAACTTTTCAACAGCAGTCTTAATTTGTTCACTCTTTTTCACAAGATCTTCAACCTCACGAGCAGAAGTCTCTTGTGAACTCTTTAATTGCCACTGAGACTCATTTAGAGTGTTTATGGATGTATTTACATCTGCAATACCATTTTCTTGCTCTGAAAGTGCACCTAGAATTTCATTACACATACTAGAAGACTCCATTGATTGACCAACTAGCTCTTCAAGAGCATCTCGACAATCGGCCATAAGTTTCTGGCCTTCAAGTAAATCTTTTTCTGTTACCTGAACAAGGTTCTCTACAGTCTTAGTTGTCATATCTGTTAATTCTTTCACTCGACGAGTTGACTCTTCAATAATAGTAGCAATTTCAATGGCCGACTCACCGCTGACTTTAGCAAGGCCTCCAATTTCCTCGGCCACAACACTAAAGCCCTTACCGTGCTCACCTGCCCTCGCCGCTTCAACAGAGGCATTAAAAGACAGAAGTTTTGTTTGGAAAACGATATCACTAATGACTTCAGTTTTTTCTTGAATATCATTAATTGTGTTTGAAATATCATTTAGCTGAATACTATTATCACGAATAACTTGAATAACTTCCTCATTATCTTTTTTAATAATATCAAATGAATGAACTAGTCTTAAGATTTTTTCTTTTGATTCATTTGAGGTATTTGCAGTATGTTTGGCAAGGCCACTTGACCGATCGGCATTATCTCTAGTTGAGTCAACCATTGACTTTATTTCAGTAATGGCAGCTGCAACATTGTCGACAGAATCAGTTTGTTTACTAGATACATCGAGGATCTGCCTTGAACTCGAATTTATATTATTTGCAATGCGCTCTAGCTCAACATATTCTGCCTTTAAATTTCTAATAACGTTTTTAATTGGCGAAATAAAGTTTGCGTACATTGAGTGAGCATTCCACAGAGAAAGCCCTAGAGCAATGGCAACACAAATCATAAGACCAATAAGAGTACTCTTTCTAGCTTCAAAGGTAGCAACCTTTACATCATCGAGATAAACACCGGTTCCGATAACCCACCCCCAAGGAGCAAAGTACTTGATATAAGAAGTCTTTTCAATAATATCACTTTCTTTCTTACGAGCACGATAATATGTTAAAGGCCCTTCACCTTTCTCTAGACCAATCTTAAGAAACTCTTTATAAAGATAAGTTCCCTTTCCGTCTTGGTACTTGGCCATATTATTTCCAACTTTATAAGGATCTGCGCCGTGAGCAACTACGTTTAAATTCTTATCACTGACAAAGAAGTAATTCTTCCCATCATAGCGAAGGGACTGTAGTAAGTTTTTCGCATAAGTCTTTGCTTCTTGTTCTGAAATCTTACCAGCTTGTGACTCATCATAAAGATACTTCACCATACTATAAGCATTATGAATCGCAACCTTTATACTTTCATTTTTACCATTTCGAGCAGTAGAGTTAATCGATGGAAGAGTTACAGCAAATAGTAGAACTACAAAAACGGCCGATGACAAAATTGAATAAACTGACGCAGAAAAGAAGTATTTGATTTTATCTTTTAAACTTACCATTAGATTTCCTCCTGAATACCTCTTACTCCTCGTCAGTTTAAAAAACTAATTAATGAACCAAGCTCAATTATTTTTATGATTTTAATCAGGCTCAGAAAAATGTAAACTTTAATAAAGTTGATGCTTCTCCCTAATGGAATTAATTTAATAAGGATGATTTTAATGAAAAAACTAGTTTTCTTTGTCCCAAAGGCCAATGCAGAGGTCGTCAAAAATGCGGTTTTCGATGCAGGAGCTGGAACAATTGGTAATTATGATCGATGCTCATTTGAAGTTGAGGGTGTGGGACAATTTAGGCCAAATCAAGAGGCCAATCCACATATTGGAAAAAATGGCGAAATAGAGCGAGTTGTCGAATTAAAAGTTGAAACGATATGTCCTGATGACAAAGTAGATGATGTCCTCAAGGCACTTCGAATGGCCCACCCCTATGAAGAGCCTGCGGTAGATTTGTATGAATTATTAAATTTCTAGGAGTAAGTATGACATCCCTTAATGAGAAAACATGTATCCCATGCCAGGGAGGATTTCCTCCCCTACCTATGGATGAAAAAATTCAACTAAAGGATCAACTTGATCCTCGCTGGAGCTTTACTAATGACAAAAAAAGACTCAGCCTTGAACTTGCATGTGACAAATTTAATCAACCGATGGCCATAGCAAATGAAATTGCAAAGGTTGCAGACGAACAATGGCATCACCCAGATCTCTTTATTAGCTTTGGTAAATTAAAGGTTGATCTTTGGACACATAAAATTGATGACCTCGTCGAAAGCGACTTTATTTTTGCTAGTAAAATTGATCAGATTTTGAAGTCACATAAGCTTTAGGGCCAAGTTATAAACAAAAGGTATAACCTCTATTGCAATTAGAATGATAATAATGATCTCCATGAGGTGACTTTTGCGATTATTTACTTCGGCCATATACATCTGAGAAACATCAAGTAGATTCTTAAGTTTCTGATCTACAAGTGATTGCCATTGCTCTACTTGTAAACGCTTTAAACAGATTCTGAACAAGCGAGCATAGTAGATATCTCCAATAACTTTTACAGAGTTCTCAATTCGATCAACTAGTTCACTTGTCTCAAAGTACAACTGACTGGCATCCTTAGCGAGTACTGAAACCTTACTAAAGATTGAAGGATTCTTTTCGACAACTTGTCGATATAGTCCAGATAGTTTTTTATCGAGAAGATCATCGAAGTAACGTAGTTCGAGAAGCTGAATATTTGCAAACTCAATGACATCACAAATATCATGGCCATCAACTTCAGAGTAGACAAAAGCGTTATCCCAATCAATTGCCACAAGATCGTCTGGCCCATAGCTTATTGTACAGTCAACAACAGGTGCTAACATTGCAGGACTCAATTTTACATTCTTTTCCATCGCCAATAATTGATAAACAAAAGAGTCTTCTAGCCAGTAATCTTTGTTATGATACTTAGGAGAAGTGACAAATATACTATATTCTTCACTTTGCTCCCATATTTTAGGTTTTACGAGTGACTCTCCTAACGACTCGACAAAGAAGCTTATTCTTTCACGGCAGAAGTTCTCAACAGAATCTCCCTGTGACCACTGCTCAACCCATTCAATCAATTCCTTCTTCTCTACAAAGAATGGACATTCGATATCCACAGAAAAAGAAAGAGCACCATAGCTCCATATTTTTGCAGTGACGGCCACTTTCAAATTCTTAATCGAATGCTCACCTAAGAAGACCACTAATGGAGGATCCTGAAAGAGCATATTCTTAGATGGCCTATTTAGGCTAAATTTTTTAAGAATTGTAAGGCTTTTGAGTTTCTCATAGGCTTTATCTAATAATACCTCATGAGCAATATCAAAAATTCGATAAACTTTAAGGACACCCATCTTCTTATTCATAAATCACCGCTACCAAGATTAAGAAAAAAGCGAAATAACACATTTAAGCTGTCCACTTCCGTACTTGGCCATTTTTTCAAACTCATTAATCCCAACAGGGATATTAATATTGTCTACTTTGTCCTGATTATCTTTTAAATCAGAGTCATTAAAATAAACAAAGTCATCATCGATATTCGTAATAACAATCCAATGAGGCACTTTAGTTTCAGTTAAGCGGTATGCACTAATTAGAACAAGTGCCAGTCCTCCACCTTCAATTATCTCACGAATCTTAGCTATGCCATAATTTTTAAAATGGGTTTTCACACTAATTTCTTTGAGTTTTTTTTCAAAATTGCGTTGAACAAGCTCAATAACCTCTTTCTTCTTTTTATCCCTGACAGAGTCCGTAAAAAGTGAAGACTTACGATTAATATAAATCTCAGTCTTAAGCCCTCTTCTTGCAGCGGCCAGAGCAATCCCATGTGGGCCACACCCTCCATGTCCAGAGGCCATATAAATAGTTGTTGCTTCACGCCAGAGATCTAGCTCGAGTTCTTGATTTAACTTTACCTTGGGTCTTAGAAACTTTAAGGCCATCATTAAGGCACTTGGTCCACAGGTAAAGTCTGTAGTTTGTTGATAATAGGCAATATTTCTTTTGGCCTTGGCCGGTGCCTTGCGGATACGCTTCTCATAACAAAGAGCATCCTGATGGTCTTCGTAGTAATCTTGTTTTATTTTAAACTCTTTATAGCCGAGCTTTTCATACAATGAGATAGCACCTTTATTTGTTCTCTTTACTTCAAGACGTAGGTATGAACAAGAGTGCTCTTGTCCTACCTTTTCTGCCAATAACATGAGTCTTTTGGCAAGGCCTTGCCCTTGGAAATTACGACTAATAGCAATGGAGTAAATACGTCCTAAGGAGGTCCCACGATGAAAGAGTATGAGCACATAGCCAGCAATAACCTTATTAACAAGAATAAGTTTAAGGGCCCCATGGGACTTAGTAATGGCGTATTTAAAATTCGTGGCGCTTAGGCGATCGCCATCAAAAGACTCCTCTTCGATTTTAAGGAGCTCGTTCAGATCTTCTAAGGTTGCATCTCTAAAAATATGCATAAAAAACTCTCGCTTTTTTTTTATAATTTATATTATTCTTATGTAAAAAAATATCTTTATTTTTATGTGGAGATAAAAAAGATGGAAAAACTTGTTGTCATCGTTGATCGTCTAAAAGACTGGCAACCCTACTTCCCAACCGATCAGGTCATTACGGCCAAAGACTACCTATCCAAAGAAGAGTATCATCAAGTTAAGAACCTTAGGGTTTTAAATTTATGTAATTCTTCCAAGTACTTATCTCTTGGTTACTATACTTCTCTTATCGCAGAAGCCAGAGGTCACAAGGTCATGCCTACGGTCAAAACGATTAATGACCTATGTAAAAAGAAGCACTATACATATGACCTTGATGAGCTTCAAAGCTTGGCCCAAGAAGTTGCCACAAAGTACATTGACAATAAAGAGGAAGTACGCTCAATTGCTTTTCGAGTATTTTTTGGAGAAACAAAAGAGAAGCTCTTTAGGAATATTGGCAAGGTAATCTTTAATAATTATCCTGTCCCTATTTTTGAGGTACGATTAGTATTTAATAAGATATGGAAAATTAACTCCATTGTACCTATTCACATAACTGACCTTAGCGAAGAACAGGAGACTTTCTTTGCCCAACATCTTGAACGTTTTAACAATCGTATTTGGCGACTTCCAAATACGAGAAAACAATACAAGTATGACCTGGCAATCTTAGTAGATGATAAAGAAAAGCTTCCACCCAGTAATCCCGAAGCGATTAAAAAGTTCATCCATATTGGAAATAAAAACGGACTCTATGTTGAAACGATTTCAAAATATGACCTAGCACGAATCAATGAATTTGATGCCCTCTTTATTCGCACGACAACTTCGCTAGTAAATCCTACATATGCCTTTGCAAAGACTGCTGTTGATGAAGGATTAGTTGTTATTGATGATCCCAATGCCATCTTGAAATGTACGAATAAGATCTATCTTCACAATCTCTTTAAAAAGAATGGAATAAGCACAATAAAAAGTGAAATAGTCAGTGACTATAGTGATGCAACCTTAGATCTCCTTGAAAAAGAGTTAAAGTTGCCAATGGTTCTAAAAATACCAGATGGAAGCTTTTCGATTGGGGTTTCAAAGGTTGAAACACGCCAAGAACTTAAAGAGAGTCTCAAAGAGTTCCTACATAAGTCGGCCCTAATCCTAGTACAGGAATTCCTATATACCGACTTTGATTGGCGCATTGGTGTAATTAACAAAAGGCCATTCTATGCTTGCAAGTACTTTATGAGTAAGGAGCATTGGCAGATATATAATCATGCAAGTGGTGAAGAAGATAGCTCAGGAGATTCACAATGTTTCGCCATTGAAGATGTCCCGCAGTATGTAATTGATACAGCGACTAAGGCCTGTGCAAAAATCGGTGACGGTCTTTTTGGAGTTGATATAAAAGATGACGGAAAGAATGCCTATGTTGTCGAGGTAAATGACAACCCAAACCTAGACTTTGGTGTAGAAGACGAGTTAATTGGCGATGAGCTATATGAAATTGTCATCAAGCACTTCATTCATAAAATCGAAGAAACTAAGAATCTTCATTAAAACCATAAGTGTGGCCTAGCCACACTTTCTTTAGGGCCTCATAAAGAGCTTCATTAATGTGCATTAATCTAGCATCAGAACTTTGCCCTAAGAGGTAAATTTGCTTAGCAAAATCCCCGATAACCGGTGCCTCATTTGGGTTTAGTGTCTTTACTTCCTCAGGATACGTTTCTTTTAAACGCTTACATATACTCATTGTTTTGCTCCCGCTCTTGTCTCGGTAAGCAGCAACACCAAATGAGCGACAAACAGCAGGTCTTGTAGAGTAGTTCATACAATAACCCTTTGTTCCGTCTTCAGAGTTTCGATGATAGAAGACACATATTTTTGAAGGAGTCCCTTCAAGTTCTTCTAATAGCTCTTCGACTCTTTCAATTCCTTCTTCATTTAGTATACGGAATGCACTAGGTAACATTTCTGATGTTGATGCAGATATTTCCTGACTCAAGCAACATGCGCCGCAACCACTGAGACAAGGAAGTCCCATATTTAATTGATAGTCTGAAAAAGTCTTTGCAGACTTTTCAAAGATAGATTCGATATGCTTTGAGATCTCTTTATTTAAACTCACAAAAACCTACAACACGTAAAAACCGAAGGCCATTCTATTCATAAAAATTTAATTGGCAATAAAAATCGACAAATAAAACCATATCAATAAACATAATATAATGGCCTAAGTACAGATCTCTGGTGGGGATTTATAGAAATAAGATAAGTAATTTGACTGACAATACTAATAATGAATTCAAAGACTTGAATAGTATACTCAATACAGGAAGGACTTCTAGCGAATTACTCCCCCACACTAACCTTCTTGAGAAGGAAATCAGATCTTGAAATAAGAGCATCATAATCATCTTGTGAAAGTCTTCCACCGAGTAGAGCAAGCTCTCTTACACTGTCTCCAAGTTTGAAGTCTTCATAGGTGTTATTAAGGTAAATAACATTTGAATTTACCCCTAGAATCATTTGGTCACGCCTTGTTATTCTCATGGACTGATCAATTGAGACCTGTTCTAGGTTTTTAAAGTATCTTAAGAAATAATAATTTCCAACAATTGACCACTTTCCTTGAATAAACTCGGCCTTACTACTAGGCTTTTCAGAATAAGTGCTAATCGAAGAAAACCATTCATTCATTGAGTCACATTTAAAACTTCCAATAATACGTGAAGCATAGGTATAAAGCCCTTGCCAACGAGCGATGCTTAAAGATTTTAAATTATCACATTCCAAAGAAAATGAGTTTTCACTTTCGTTTTGTGAAAACTGAAATGGGTTATATTCAAAATCAGAAGGACTATATTCAGTTTTATTAATGACACTTTCAATCCATGCTTTATAATCCGGTAAGAATGTATACATTCCTTTTCCAGAAGAGCAATCGAGATCCTCGACCCCATCAAATGCAGCCTTTGCATATCCTTGAGTTGCACCAATTAAGTATGTTTGGTTATCGATTGTGATTGTAGCCGGGCCACCAGAATCTCCACGGCATGCTCCACTCTTATCTTCGTATAGAAGAATTGAGCGCTCTAAAAGATTACGCCTAATCGCCGTGGCCGTAACATCAACCTTTTTAGGCTTACCAACAACGCCGTTTGCATCTTGACCGAAGCCTATGAGTTTAACTTTCTTATCAAGAACTTCATTACTCTCTGATGCATCGAGAATTTCAATAACCTCTGCACTCTTTGGAGCATCTTCTTCTAACTCTAAAATCGCAATATCAAAATTGTGACCAAAGTCTCCTCTAACACTCTCCAGAGAGTGCATTCTTAGTAATGCATCCAGTGCTAAGTATGCTTCTTTAATTTTAATAAACTTAGGGGCCTCAGAAACAAAGGCCACCTGCATATTTTTATAAGAGCTACCAATTAAGCAATGAGCAGCCGTTATGATATGACGTTTTGAAATCAGACTACCTGTACAAAATGACTTATCAAGATCACTTTCTTTAGTAATGGCCACTGTATATTTTAGCTCTTTAGCTTGATGAGAGAGTTCCTCTCCACCAATAATTGCACTTGATTGTGATTTAACTTTCAAGGATCTTTCAGAACAAGAAATGAGTGATAGTAATAGGATAATAGATAGTGGGGCTTTTCTCATGCTAGGAATGTAGCAAAAGAAAAGAGTCTCATGTGAAACTTAGCCTAATTCGGATAGTAATTATATGTAAAAACCTTGGTCAAGACTAGTTATTTCAATAACTTAAAAGATTGTCGAGATAAGTAAATCTTATCCACTCCCTATTCATAACTACTTTATTTTATTACAAAGCATTATGAGAAAAATAAAGCTTCTATTTCTAGCACTAATTCAGTTTTCAATCTTTGCCATCTCATTTGAAGCTAGAGTTCTGTATATTCATGATGGTGATACCATGACAGTTTATAGTGACTTTCTGGGGAAGAAGAAAAATATCCGCATGCTTGGAATTGATACTCCAGAAGTCGACTTCAATGGAAGTACTCAAGGACAAATAGCTCTTGATGCTAGAGACTACCTTAGAAAACTTGTTCCAATTGGAAGTACAGTTGTTATTGACCTAGGAAGAGATGGAGACCTAAATACACGTCGTCTTCTTGGTACAGTTTTATACGAAGGCCAGGATATAAATTTAGAAATGCTAAAATCAGGACTAGCAGTACCTTACTTTATTGAACCTTTTGATAAAGAAATTATGTATGAATATATGGCCATTTCTAAAAAAGTTTTTCTTGAAGAGATTGGGATTTACGCACTTAACGTACAGCTACCATATGAATTTCGTATGAGTGTTCAAAATCGTATCGGCACGAATTACGTCGGGGATCTAGAGACAAAAATTCTTTACTCACCTGAAGATGGCCACATGGTTCCACCTTACCGCAGGCTTTTCATCCGATCTTTTGAGAGAGCGAAACAATTAGGTTACAAGCTATTTTCGAAATAAGTTATTCACATACGTGTCTAACAATTTCACTTGCGCCATCACCTGATTCAACTTCTGTTGTATAAATAAATTCATTATCTTTAGGCCCGTATGCAATGGCCTCTTGCTGATAGAGCTTCTTAGTCGTTACTATTCTAAAATCACTCTTTGCATCTAGTTTTCTCGCATTAAACTTTTTTAAAGAGTTAAACTCAATATTAAATTCAAAAACAGCTCCATAAGTTAGAACAAGAAGTGTTTTACCATCTTTAGAGATATCCATTGCTGTCGCAATTCTTCCCCAAAGATTATAATTATAAAGATGATAAGGAAGATCAACTGTAGCGACTTCCTCTAACTCAGCCTTTTCATCTTTCTCGATAGCTTTAGAAATTTTCTTTTTACCTAACTTAAAAAGTTTTGCAGGCATAGCGCGGCGATTCTCTTCGTCAACAACCTTCGTTAAAATATAGATATCACCACTTGGATGAACAACCATACTCTCAGCATCGTACTTTTCTTTATTAGGATAGACGAAACGTAGGACAAACTCAGGCCCAACTTCAGTAGTATCCGCTTTTAACTTCATCTCATCAATGGCGACAATTGAAAGAAATTTTCTCTTCTTACGATTATCGCCAATATCTGCAAGATAAACACACTTAAGTTCACCACATGGCCCTAAAGACATATCTTCCATATCATATGGTTTAAAGTTATTAACCTTTACTTTCTTAGTATTCTTTCCAGAAATCGTCGTCCAAAAAATCTCTGGCCCAGAACCAGAGTCATTTAAGTTATACATACGATCATCATGAACTTGAGAGATTGCAATCCCAGACGTCTCATTTAAAACTGAAGTATCAAGTCTTCCAATAACCTGTGGACCAGACCATTTCTGACAAATAGCAAAAGTTGAAATTGACACTAGAGTAAGTGTGAGTAGACGTAACATAGCTCCCCCAAATTGTTGCTGGACTATTAAATCACTCGTCGTTTACTATGACAATACACATGCATGGAGAGATTAGATGCTAGACTTTAAGGCAAAACCAATAATTGCAGTTATTTATCTACGCCCACTACTTGGCTACACGAGTCATCCTGGAATTAATCAAGTCATTGATTACGCTCTTGAAGACCTTGAGGTTCTAAGAAAGTGCGGAGTCGATGCGGCCCTCTTAGAAAATGAGCACGACAGGCCTTATACAGTAACGGCTTCTAAAGAAGTTATTGCAAGCATGAGCGTTGTGGCCAATATGGTCCAAAGACAAGCGGGTAACTACCCAATTGGTTCAGAATTTTTAATCAATGACCCAGAAGCTTCCCTTGCAATTGCGAAGGCCGGTGGTAATTCTTTTATCCGTACTGATTACTTTGTTGATCGCATGGCACGCGAAGAATATGGTGGTGAGATGAAAATTGATCCTCAAGGTCTTCTCAATTATCGCAAAAAAATCGCAGCAGACGATATTCAACTCTTAACAGATATTCAGGTTAAGTATGCAACGATGTTAGAAGAGAAAACCCTCGCCCAATCTGCTCGCGAAGCTTACGAGTTTAAAAGTGCTGCGGCCGTTGTCTCTGGCCGTGAAACCGGAATCGCTCCAAGTGTAAAAGAAATAATGGAAGCAAAAGAAGGCGCTCCAGAGCTTCCTATTATCATTGGCTCAGGTCTTTCTCATCAAAATCTAGATGAACTCTATCCTGCTCTTGACGGTGCTATCGTTGGTAGTGCACTTATGACAGACACTCGTATGGATTATGAAAAGGTTGCACCATTTATGGATATCGTAAGAAGGCTTAGACAATAATGTACACCTTTATTGGCGATGCTGGCTTTGATGATTATACATCGGTACAAGAAAGACATCTTGGTGGTTGTTCTTTAAATGTGGCCACGCATTTTATGCGAAATTCAAATTCAAAAGCAACTCTAATCTATCCCGCAGCAAGTGATGGCCAAGCAATTATCAACCATTGTCAAAAAGAAGGAATTCAGGCCATACCACTTCTTCGAAAGGGAATGACTCCGATTCAATTTATCGAAACCTTGGAAGGTGGCGAAAAGAATTTCACTGAATACAAAGGTGGTGTCCTTGAAAACTTTAAATTCACCAAAGAAGAACTTCAATTAATTAAAGAGTTTGAAGGTCATATCGTCTGTCCTCTCTATACACAGATCCTTCCATTCGTAGACCAACTTATTGAAGCAAGACCTAGAGCAAAGTTTGTCTTTGATTTTCATGATGCCCAAGGGTTTACAATAGAAAAATATTTGAAAGAAGCAGAGTTGGCACTATTTGGACTAACACCAAGTCATGACCTTGAATTTTATCTTAGGGATTTTGTAAAAGCTCATAAAACATCAGTACTCATCACAAGAGGTGCCGGTGAAATTTCTTTCTTTAATAAGTATGAATCGATTAGCTATACTCCTCAACCGATTGATGTCGTAGTCGACTCCACTGGAGCTGGCGATGCATTCCTTGGCGCATACCTCGCCCACAACAACCTTGAAAAAGCCTCCCATTACGCAAAAACAATCTTATCAGTTAGGGGCGCGGGTACCAATCGAGATTTCGAAGACTTATAATTCAAAATTCGCGTAATCTGGCCTCTTATGCACATTTCATGGTCTACTTACCATAAATTCATCCCTTTGATGGACTACTTACATGTAAATCACACGCATTTGCCTATATGCTATTAATTTTTCACCACCAACTATTGGAATTCTCGATTGGTACCCGCGCCCCATTTTGAAAAAACTTAATATCAAAATGAAATTTAAATGCGAAAAAGATCCTAGGCGCCTATTACCTCAACAAACAAGTGAGGTAAATATGAATCAACTACTAACTAACTTTAAAGAATCAAAAACAATAAATGAGTTATCGCAAATTTTAGATACTGGATGGCAAACATATAAAGACAATGCCTTAATATACAGTGGCTTTACCCTGGCTGTCACTCTACTAGTCTGGCTTCTCTCTGCCATTCCATTTTCTTCGTGCCTTATCACTCCATTTTACTTGGCAGCAACTTATACAGCGATCACAAAATCCGAAACACAAAAACAACTTACAATTTACGATTTTCTTTCGATACCAAAAGAAAAATTTAATTTGATTTTTATAACGGGCTCTTTATCGACACTGATTACTTTCTTTGGTGTTATTCTTTTTATTATTCCAGGAATTTATTTCTTTGCTTCCTATCTCTTTGTTATACCTCTAACGCTTGAACAAGAAGAACAAAACACGAAAGCGTGGGAGTTACTTGAGAAAAGTCGAAAGATCTTTTCAGAAAACTATCAAATTATTCTGGCAACAACACTTACGTATCTCATTCTCGCTCTATTTGCAGTGCTGACACTTGGACTTGGTCTTTTTATCGTAACACCTCTAATCGCATGTATTAATTATCAACTTTATAAAAATCTTAAATAGTAAATGTGGCGCACTAAGCGCCATTTTTTTTTTAGCGAGGAAGTAATGCCAAAAAAGAAACTAATCCGCCAAGGAGATTTTCCTTACCATGTAACAACACGAAATAATAACCGAGACTGGTTTAGCATTCCCATGTATGAAGTATGGGATATTTGTAAAGAGGCTTTGATTTATGCACAAGAAAAAGAAAAGGTACAAATAAACTGTTTTGTGCTCATGTCAAATCACTACCATCTGCTTCTAACGACACCAAATGAAAATATTGATCGTTTTATGATGCATTTTAACTGGCGAATTAGTTATTTAATCTCTTTGAGGACAAGTCGAATAAATCATAAATTTAGTAATCGATATAAGTGGTCAATCGTTACAGAACAAAATTATTTATATAATGTTTATCGCTATATTTATCAAAATCCAATACGAGCAGGAATCTCTGAAGCTTGTATTGATTATCCATATACATCACTACACTTTTCAAGTTTTGAGGCAGAACTATTTCAGTATCGTCCTCATATAGACTATGCTGGTGCTAAGCAGCTTATTGAAAGAAGATATGATACAGAATTTGATGATTGTATTCGGAAATCTTTAAAGAAGAGCTACTTCACTCCAAAACAAAGTATATCTGCACTATATCTAAAAAGACTCAAGGACTTCAAGATTACAATATAAGTATTGGAATTCTCGATTGGTACCCGCGCCCCTTTAAGTTTTTTAGTTATTATGAATAGATCTTAACCTTTCCTAACTTGAGAGTTTGACTTCAATATTTTAGCGTAATGCCAAAGATTTGGAGAAACCATGAAACATAAAAAAATTATTCTATCAATAGCATCACTAGTTACAATCAATAGTTATGCACAAGTGGATCTAGAATCCCTATTAAGACGATATGCTCACTATGATATTGTCTCTTATATCGGTGACTTTTTTGGCCCTATAAAACTTAAGAACCGCATTATTAGCTATGGCTTCACTGAGTACTACTTAGAAGATGGAAAACTCATGTCCAAAGATCAGTTTTGCTTTTCTGAGTACAAGGCCAATATCCCATTTCAGGCCAAAACAGATGATAAATTCACAAGGGCAATTGAGCCTGAAGTAGTTGAAATGGAGTTCATGCAAACAAATGGGGAAATACTTATTCATCGCCCTGAGACTCCGACACTACTCGGGGTTGAATTAGATGACTATACTCAAGACTTTCCGACTGACCCTAACGATCCTCGATTTATCGATGCGGATGACGACGGTAAACCAGGTGTCACAGTTAATTTAACTTTTAAACCATTTGTAGATGAAGAATTATATATCGCAAGAAAAGAGATCTTCTCCTACGACTTAAAGAAAATGAAAAATGGAATTTTAGCTGGCACTGTACGTGATCGTTCTCAACAATATATCATCGGTGCTTCTAAAAAGGACTTGGTGACACAAAGTAATCCCATTCAGAATCCAGATCTGAAAAAAAGCCCTATTTACTTGATACCACTTAAAGATAGAGACTTAGAAATAGACTGTGATGAACTAAAGATTAAACGTAAGTCTTACTTTCCAAATAGAGATCGATCTCATAAAGGCTTCTATCGTTGGTATGAAAAGTAGTTACTTTCGAACTAGCTCCAGATAAGCATATATAGGTTTGCGTTTGAGCTTTTTTGAGAAAGCTAAAACCTCATTCGTTGAGGAAACGCCTGCGTAAACTCTAATTTTATTCTTCTTAAAGTACTTCATTGCCTCATAATATAAAAGCTTTGAGACACCACGTCCCTGATCATCAGGATGTACAGAGACCGACATAATATGACCAATTCTAGCTTTTGTAATACTTGGAACAATAAAACCGATTGCCCTGCCATCTTCTACTGCGACAAGGGCCTCAACCTTATTCTCAATTAAATGGTCAACAAACCACAAAAACATCTTACGTGGGAAATTTTCACAACGAGAACTCTTGCTATATTTATGTGCTAAATATTCGATATCAGCAATTTCATCTCTATACTTCTTACTAAGTTTAACAACCTTTACATCATTATCATATTCATATTGAGATAAGTACTTGAGGCCATCATCAGTAGTTGCCAATAATTCTTGTCCACGACTACGGCCACCGAGCTCAATGAGCTGGTTATAAATCTGAGACTTTACCGGAACATAAAAATGAGCTCTTTTGATACGCTTAACATTTTGAAAGGCATCTTCAACCATGGCCTTAGTTTTATCTATCGACCATTTAGGAGCAATTAAGACATCTACTCTAATAATTTTAATTCCGATATCATTTGAAGGAAAGAATTGATATAGATACTTCGGTCTCTTTAGACTATAACGAGTATGTTTAGATTGATCTGTAAGACTTTCCTTAATATCTCTTTTACGTAAAACAGAGAATTCTTTTGGTACAGAAATATTCTTACCCTTACAAAATCTAACAAGAGCAGATCCTTCATATAGAAAGTCGAGACTCTGCTTATTCATTACTTTCCAATAAAGACTTAATAAGTGAGTTTTCTTCTTTTTCTAGTTCACGTTTTATATACTTCATCGAAGTTGCAAAGCTTGCATCATTCCAAATGCTAGAAATATTCTCTTCTTTTTCTTCAATCAATTGCTTTGAAGTAAGTCCAATTTTTTCAGTTCGAATCCTAGTCATCACTCCAATTAGCTCTCCAGTATTACGGTCAACGATTGGAGACCCAGAGTCTCCACCAGAAGCATCACAGCCTGTTGCAATTGAGAAGACCTTATCAAGTTTTTTGACTTTATCATCACCAAAGATGATCTGGCAGTCGTTAGAGTTTTCATAGCGAGCAACTCCTAGCCTTTCATTATCAAAGAATCCAAAACCAATCGTTGTTAGAAGCGTTCCCTCTTCAGCTACTTTATCGAAGTTAAGCTTAACTGCAGAAACAGTTTCCATTAGTACTGATTCTTTATCTTCTATATCGATAGAAACAATTGCAAAATCAATATCATCACTAAAAAAGATCAACTTTTTAGCTTTCAATGAGAATTTTGGCCCTGTAATAAAATGAAAGAGCATATCATTAAAATTTTCGCGATCAATTACATGAGCAGCCGTTGCAACAAGGTGCTCACCTTCAAACTTACCAAGATAGAATGCCGTTCCGACATTCTTAAGCGTCAACTTCTTTGCTGTATTCACGATACCAAGACCGGTGATAAGGATTGAACTCTTAAGCTCTTCAACATCTGGAGTGTCATCTTCTCCAATATGAGTACGATTCCATTCATCACCAACTACATATTCTTTAATTTCTAAATCCTTTCTTTGATTTGAAAGAACATATTTTAAGTAAACGCTAGGATAGTTGATATTTTCATATAGCTTAATAATTGCCCTATAGATTGAAGGTGAAGAGCAAGTTTGCTCAATACGATTAACCTGCGTTATATAGATCCTAATACGCTCTTGCCTTAAGTCCATTATATTCGTGATATAAATCTCATCTTTACTCATCTCTTGCATTATTCTTGTAATATTCTGCAGAGAAGACATCTCCTGCTCTTCACTACATAGTTTTGCATGAGCATTGAAAGTGATAAAAAAAGTGATCAGCAGTGATAATGTTCTAAAGCGAATTTTCAATTAAACCTCTATTAGTATTAAGTTTCTTTTTTGTTAAACGAATTAAACGACTAAGAGAGATAAACTTTTCTTTTCCCTTACGTTTACATAGCCCATCATTTTCAGTGGCAATCTCGATTACGGCCTTACGAACCTCTTCATATGAATAATTCGTATTCTTATATTTACGATTGACGCGATTTACAAATGTGAAAAAAAGATTATTTTCACGGCTATATTTGTTTTCTTGTAGTTCAAGAACTTCTTCTTCTATTTTTGAATCAATATCTTGGTTAGCAATTTCATCTTCAGTTAATTCAGACATCTTTAAAATGATATACGTACCAATAATCCCTTTTTCATTCTTCAAAATATCAAAGAATGAAGCAACTGCTGTAATCCCTAGAACGACAGGTATTGAAAAAGGTACAAACGCCACAATGAATACAGCAACAGGATGACTAACAACCTTTGCAAGCCAGTAGTAGCCCTTTAACTTATATACCCAATCATTTCTATCTTGATTTACTGACTGATCTTTATGATAGAATGTCTCAATCTTATTTTTATAAGCATCAATACACTGATAATCTAAAGTATTGGCCTGAACAGTACTCCAAAAAAATGAAATACATAAGAATAGAATTTTAAGTTTCTTCATCATAGTTATAGATATGAGATTAAATGATTTTTAAATAAGTTACTCAATATTTGAAATATCTACGACTGTGTATATAAAGTGAACGGTCTACAGGCCCCACTAATATTAATAACTTAAGTTAGTTATTTATTTAAACATTCTTTAATCCACTCAACAAATGCTATTGCCGAAGAAGCACTTGTGGAAAACAAGCTTAATCTCGACATACTACTAGAGAATATTGATGGCATTGCCTATCGATGCCTAAATGATAAGAACTGGACAATGCTCTTTATGACCTCAGGAGTAGAAAGAATTCTAGGTTATAAGGCCGAAGAGTTTATCAATAATAAAGAATTGTCCTTTTCAGATATTTTCCATCCAGAGGATTTACCAAGAGTTTGGAATGAAGTGCAGTTGGCCATCGACAACAAGACGTTCTTTACTATCGAATATCGTATAAGGCATAAAAAAGGTCACTATATCTATGTATGGGAGCAAGGAA
The DNA here is from genome assembly GCF_000443995.1 of Bacteriovorax sp. BAL6_X. Taxonomy (NCBI): domain Bacteria; kingdom Pseudomonadati; phylum Bdellovibrionota; class Bacteriovoracia; order Bacteriovoracales; family Bacteriovoracaceae; genus Bacteriovorax; species Bacteriovorax sp. BAL6_X. The sequence goes on along the minus strand of NZ_AUMC01000003.1, from coordinate 751,840 downwards.
TTGGTATATTTGAAAATGATGAATTTGTGGCACTAGAAGGTTATATTTGTGATATCACCATAAAAAAACTTACCGAAATCGAACTTATGGACATTGTCGAAAAACAGGCCAAAGAATTATTAAAAAAGAAAGAAGGCGAAATTGAAAGGGCCAACTTTCAGCGTATTCTTGATCTTACAAAGGGCATGGCCCACGAACTAAAAAACCCATTAACACTTACATTGAACTCATATCAAATCCTAAGGGCCGAGTTATTTCGAAAAGAGCAAAGACAAGAAAGAATTGAAACCTTACTTACAGTTATGAGAGATGCTAATAAACGCATTAATGATATTGTCGAAACAATTGATCTAACATTCCGCTCTGTCTCCAATGTTAAAGAACTATATAATGTAAAGAAGCTTATCGATAAAAGTATTTCAATTGAATTAAAACAAGAATTTAAAGAACAAGAAATAAAACTTATTCTTCCCAAAAATATTCAAGATTATAATTTATTTATTACAGGGCCAAACTTCATTCAGGCCTTTAAAAATATTTTAAAAAATTCAATCAATGCTATTAAAGAAGCAAAAGATGGTATTAAAAAAGAGATAAAGATTAGTATTGAAGTGAACAAAATGAGTCAGGCACTCATGATCAAGATATACGACACCGGAGTTGGTATATCTGAAGACTATGTTAAAAGTATTACTCTCCCATTCTTCTCTTCAACATCACAGAAGACAGGAGGAGGTCTTGGCCTTGCTATTGCAAAGTTTCTACTTCAAAGTGATAGAATTGATATTTCATTTGTAAGTGACATTGGACACTGGACAGAGGTAATTCTAAACATCCCTAAAGAAAGATGGAGGCATAGTGATGGCGACTAATATCCTATTTGTAGATGATGAAGAGGCGCTTCTCGAATTAATTGCAATGATTTTTGAAGAGGATGTTTTAGATGGTAAGTTTAAAACGAACTTTGCTCTTTCTGGAAAAGATGCACTAAAGAAACTTAACAGTGAAGAAGGTAAGGATATATCTGTTCTTGTTACTGATATCAATATGCCTTACCTAAGTGGCTTTGAACTAGTTAAACAAGTAAAAATCAACTTCCCAAACATCCTAATTTACATGATGTCAGCATATGAAGACCAAAAAACCTTAGAAGAAGTAAGAATGCTTGATATCAAACACTACTTCAACAAGCCCGTGGACTTTATTGATTTAAAAAGAACAATTGAAGAAGACGTTGCTTAAACATGTAGAAGATATAAGTTACAGTCAGTATTCTTCATAATATCTAATGTTATGCTTCCTAGAGAGAGATGATCAAAAATATAATGTTGTGGTTTTATCACGACAAGGTCTGTCTTCTCTTCTTTAACTAGCTCCTCTAAACGTTGTCCTGGATCAGCATTAAGAATCATTTTTAAAGTATAATTTGCATTTACACCTTCTTCTTTTAAAATTGCTACCGCTTTTTGTAATTCATCCTCTGCACCTTTATGAAGTTCAGACATTTCATTAGCTATAATTTCTCTAGGATACGGCCCTTCAGGAAAAACTTCTAAGTTATAGCTAACAAAATTTAGTGGAACGATACAGTCCATATGCACTTTGGCATTGTTACATCTTGCCAAATTAGCAACTTTAGCTAAATCATCTTTATCAAGAGATTCGTAGGGAATGAGATAGGTTATTCTTTTAAAATTATCGACACCTGATTTATTGATAAGAACATCCCTTTTTAAATTAAAGAGAGATTTTTCAGCAAATGTATTTAGAAAAAAGCGATGAAGATCACCATGGTGACTAGCACCAACTGATAGAATTTCCATTTCAGAGTCTTCACTTAAATGTTCAATCCCCTCATTGATTGAACCTTCAAAATTTTCAAAATCGATATCTTCTTTACTTATATTAAGACGACCTAGGGTTGCATTCACCATTTCTAATGACGTCTCTTCAATATTTTTATTCCACACAGGGTCCTTTATTCTTCTAGAGCGAGTAGATGATGCATGAAATTGTCTTTCGAGTTGTGGTGAAATTGTATCGATGTGATAGAGCGAGGGCTTTAAACCAAGTGCTTTTGCAAAATTATAACCTGAACGAATATTTTTTTCAGAACCTTCATGAAGGTCTGAACAGATAACCAATTTTTTCATGATGCCTCCAATCTCTATAATATTTGGCATAGGCATTTAATAAAACTTAAATTAGCTCTATATATTCCAAGAAGTCCGAAGTATCAGTTGGCACTTGACTTGCTAAATATAGCTTCATGAAGTTGAAAAACACCAGAAATCACATCGTTATAATGATGCACACACTAATGCTTTGTCTAATTATTGGACAGCAGTCCACTTACTGTTCGGACACAAACTCCTCCGCTGAAGATGATATCTATGCATCTCAAAAAGATAGCGAGCTACATGAGTTTAAAGTGCTTGTTAACGAAACTGGAAATAACTTTGGGATAGACCTCAGTAATCAAGATCTTGATGAACTAGCACAAAGTGTAGGTAATTTAAAAATATCAACTTTAAGTTTCTCTAGGAATCGATTTAACCGTGATGGTGCTGTTGAGTGGTACCACAATATAAGAAATGTAAGTAAAGTATTTTATAACGTCATTACTAACCATAAACGTTATAACGAACATACTGCTGTTAGGGCCTCGATGAATATGGCCCATCAAGTAGTCTCGTGGTGGATTACTCGTACAAATTATACTTTAGTTCACGAAGTGGCCCATGCACAAGCTGTAAAGGAATTTGGCGGAACAGAAATCCAATTATGGGTTGGAGACGAGGCCTATCATAGTGTAGGTGCTTTCTATCTAGCATTTATGTCAACCTACAATCGTGGTTCTATAAGCTATGCAATTGAAATACCTTCTGCGCAACAGGAAGCAGTTATATCAGCAGCGGGAATTAATTCTCAAATTAGTTTAGCAGAAGATATTGCAGAAGAAAGTATCATCAATCAAAGATTTGATCAGAGTGACGCTCTTCACTATATATTAAATAAAGTGATCTCTACTATTTACTATCAATATGACCCAAACTCAAATATGAGCGACTTGGCCAACTACGCCAGAGCACTTCATCAACAGGGCCTAATTGAAGAAGATGAAATCAATACAACTAAGAAATTTATTTCAAATATATCACTCTTGGCCACTCTCCTGTCAGGAAGAACATGGGAGGCCGTGAACGCTTTTAGTGATGAGATAATGCTAAATAAACATTACACTGATACCTATACATTCGAAACTCCACTTGGTGAGATCACTTGGCCAGAGTTTGCAGCATTTCTAAATGAAAAGGGAGTTAGTGGAAAGATTTCGGCAAGTTTACTAACAAAGTCACGTATGACTTATCAATTCTCTTTTGAGACATCTCTTTTAGGAGAATCAATCAGTGAAGTAGGACTAGGGTTTACATATAAAGCAGATGAGTGGCAAACATCAGTAAAAACATATTTCAATGACCAAAATGGTAGAGGTATCTCAATAAAGTCAAAGTATAATGTGGGTAAAACGAGTGGTTTCTCTTTTTTTGCTGAAGCAAAAGCTGATAATGGAACTCTAAATCAACGAAGACACCAATATAGTCTTACGGGACAAGAGAATAATGAGTATGAAACAAGCTTTAGTATAGGTGTTGAATATCGCTTCTAAGTACAGTAGAAGTTAACAACACGACCTTCCTGTTTACGACTTGTATGAGACTCTAGCTTTTTTAGGCCAGGGAGATTATCGAGTGAATTTAGCATAATCTCATCCCAACCAGAAATAAAGAGTAAGTAGAATTTAGATCCAGAATCAATTAGTTCTTTAAAATGTGAAACTAACCTTGGAACATTCTCTGTGCCGACGGAATCATAAAGGTAGTAAACATCATACCCTGCGAAGGCTTCAGGATTTTCTAAGAAGTCACATGTTTGAAATTTAACGTGATCTAGTTTGAAATGTTTAGAGACAGAATTTGTAAACTGAACTCTTTCATCGACTAATTCAAGCCCTAAGTAGTCCAGCTTCTTATCCATCATAAGTGCCATATAAAGAAGTGCACGTCCAGTACCAGAACCGAGATCGCATACGCTCTTAATATCGTTTCTAGAATTAATAAAACTTATAAGTAGGTCAAGATCATCATAACAAGCAGTGTATACATGATAATTTTCTCCAAAAATCACATTATCATCATCACCATTACATTCATTACCCTCTTCATATTCTTCAGGATACAGGTGCTCAATATTAATAATACGAAGAAGTCGATCATAAATTAAGTCACGAAAACTAGGGTCAAATTCTCCACGAGAAATGATCGTCTTCACAGATTTAAAAATTTCGGCCATTAGCGGATAGTCAATACCATCAAAGTATCGCTCTGTAAGAACAAGTGAGTCTCGTTTATTAATCTTGCATATTTTATTTAAAAACTTACTTTGTTTATCGATAGGTGCTGCAAGAACCTTTTTCCATTTTTTATCAGAATTTTGAAAGAACATATTTCAACCTAACACTTATTTCTAAATGAAGTAACTAAAAATATTGGATAGTGTAATGCTTTCTAGGCCAATTCAAGATAGAAATTTAATATGAGTTCAAGTGACTTTAAGAGTATTTTGAGTCAAATTATTTAGCGCCGGCGACGTCCACGAAATCGTCTCTTTGATTTCGGTTTAGACACCGGATAGTCGTGATGAAAAGGGTGATCTGTTACTCGAGAAATTTTCAATCCAATCAACTTCTCTACATTCCTAAGAAATGGTAGATCCTTTTCACTACATAGAGATAAGGCGCTCCCCTCTCTCTGCGCCCTTGCAGTTCGCCCAATACGGTGAACATAGTAGGTTGCATCTTCTGGCATATTATAATTTATGACCATGTCCACAGCATCAATATCAATTCCTCGAGAGGCTATATCTGTTGCAACTAAGACTCGTATTTTGCCATTCGTGAAGTCTTCTATGGACTGGTTTCTCTGTCCCTGTGTTAGATTACTATGAATTTCGCCAACGCTAACTTCACTACGATTAAGTAATTCGACGATTTCTGCAACAGCATACTTGGCCTTACAGAAAATAAGAATTCGAGAATTTGTTTGGTCCTCAAGTAAACTTAAGAGCAGAAAATTTTTATTCTCTGCCAAGGTAAAATAAACAGATTGTTTAATCTTATCAACAGTAGAAGATTCCGGTGTAATTTCAACCTTTATAGGATTCTTCAAAATTGAATTAGCGAGCTTTTCGATTTGTTTTGGCATCGTTGCCGACAAAAGAATTGTTTGGCGAGAATCAGGTGCCTTATTTGCAATATCATTCACTCCTTCATAAAAGCCCATATCAAGCATCATATCGGCCTCGTCTAATACAAAGAATTCCGCATGTGAAACTTTAATGATTCCATCATTCATAAGATCAATAAATCGCCCAGGAGTTGCAATAACAATATCGGCCCCTAAGCTCATTGATTTCTTTTGTGGTTCATTGCTTACTCCTCCAATAATTAAAACTGAAGTTATCTTCGTGCCTTTTGCGAATGATACAACACTGTCATTTATTTGAGTGGCAAGTTCTCTAGTAGGAGCAAGTATAATGGCGCGACAATGATTAGGTGCAATCTCTTTTCTATTCTTATTCAATCTTTCTATTATAGGTAGGGAGAAGGCCGCTGTTTTACCTGTTCCTGTTTGAGCAATTCCTAGTAAGTCTCGACCTTCTAGTAAGGCCGGAATCGATTTTTCCTGAATTGGGGTTGCGACCTTGAAGCCAATTTTTTCAAGGGCATTAAGAGTTGAAGCTGATAAATTTAATGAACGAAAACAGGTCATTTATTTAGAAATTGCACGACTATTTGAAGACGGCCTAACCTCAACTTCATCAACAACATGGCCGTTTTCATAGAAGTACCTAAGGACACCAGTTTCTTTTGTTGAAGGCCTAAAGACGCGGCCATCACTTGTCGTACACGCGGACTCAGTAGCATTAGGTTCACAAAAAACTTCATGCTTAATTGATGTTGTCATATTTCCGAACTCTTTTTGAATTTCTTTACATTGTTCGATCTTAGAAGGCATAAGCTTCCCATCTTTGTAGAAAAAATCACACTTACTTGAAAAATCCACACCATTTACTGATTGAGTTACAGACTTAACCTTTCCTTCGTTATTATATTGAAACTTCATTTTAATCTTTCCAACATTTTCTTCCAGTAGATAATCACCACTTTTCCAATTCGCGATTTTAAACGAATAACCAGGGTGAACCTTTCCAGAGTCCGCCACACAACTAAAGGTAGTTGTTTTATTCTTACCGTTCACTTCCGTAAGTTTATAGAGATAACCATCTGGGCATTTTTGAGAGTATTTATAATGATCAACTTCATTTCGCCCATAGGTTGCAGTGGAAGTTACTAATAATAGAAGAATGCTTACTTTTTTCATAAGTTTCTTATCGGTTAAGGCATCGCCATGCTTTAGTATTTTTATCAAGTAAAGAGCTAACCCACTAATAATATTGAAATAAATTCATTAGGTCTTAACTTTCTTAAGCTTTGTTTTTTACCAATCTTACTTTGTGAAAACTCTTAATAGTCATTACTCTAAGTAAATGACGGAACTATATAAAGAGCTTCAAGACCGTTTTATCGCTCAAAACACAGGGTTTTCGAAAGAAGTTATCGATGCCTACTATAGTGTTCCACGCCATATGTTCGTTCCATACCTGAGAGACTATCCTGATAAGTGGATCACCATTACAGAAGATAATGTGGAAGAATATCTATCCATACTTTATGCTGATCATCCCCTTGCTATTTTTGGAGTTGAACAAGTCATCTCCACGATTTCTCAGCCTTCATTTGTTTTAACGATTCTGGATTTTCTAGAGCTTAAGCCAGGGCACAAAGTTTTTGAACTAGGCTCAGGTAGTGGATGGAATGCGGCCCTGATGGGTCATATCATAGGAAGGTATGGACGAGTGATCAGTATTGAAATTATTCCCGATCTCGTAGATAGGGCCAAGTCTTGCTTAGATAGACTTCATATAAAGAACGTAAAGATTATACAAGGAGATGGAACAGAGGGATATATTGATGAAGCACCTTACGATAGAGCAATCTTTACAGCAGGTACTTATGATCTTCCGGCCGTCTTTCATAAGCAACTTGAAGATGAAGCTATTCTAATCTTTGTTCTCAAAGGTGATCTCAATTCTGATATTTTATATGTATTGAAGAAGTGCGATGAAGAAGGCTGTTTTATTTCGACAAAGGCAGTTTCCTGTAGTTTTGTTCCAGTGTCAACGACAGCAAAGCATAAAATCACTGAATTTAATCATCCAATGGCACTAACTAACACGTTGAGAATTTATCCAAATAATAAAGAGATCGATATTCCCTGTCGCCATATGATGAAACAGAATGAATCAACATTTGTATGGTTGTGAGATAATGACCTTTGTTCCATTTCCGAGTTCAGAAACGAAGCGAACATCTAGTCCTAGTTCACGACAAACCTTTCTAATAATGAATAGGCCAAGTCCTCTTCCCTTCTCACCATGTGTTCCAACCGTACTCTTAAAGATCTTATCTTCATTTCGATTGATTTCATTAACTAAGCTTGCCTCAATACCAATACCGTGGTCTTTACAAGAAAGGAAGAATTCATTTCCAGTAACTTCTAGTTTGAATTTAACTTCTGAGTTTTCAGGAGAGAATTTAATCGCATTTTGAAGAATATTTCCTAAGACACTATCTTTTAGAGCTTCTTTATTTGTTCTTATGGAAAATTGTGTATCAATATTTGAATCTAGAACTAGTTTGATATTCTTTTCTGATGCCTGATCCTGATATTCAAAAATAAGCTCTTCCAGCATTTCCTTGATAGGAAACTCTGTCATATTAAATGAATTTAAATTGTCATCGACAACATTTCTCGTATTTTCAATGATTGCCTTTACAGACTTATAGTAGATATCCAATTTTTGATTGGCCTTTTCTATTTCGCCACGAGCGATAAGTCTTTTCACATGTTCAACGATAAGCATCTTATTTGCGATATCATGGCTAATAATACGATTGGCGAGTAAAACTTCTTTATGGGCCTCACGTATCTTTTTTTCGGCCATCTCTAGCTCAAGATTTGCTCGTTCCAATTCGTTATTATGCTGAAGGTTTTCAATAATAAGATTCTTATAATATTTATCGAGTTTAAATAGTCTTAAAATAAATATCTGAATAGTAGCAAAAATAGACGGTGCACTTGAATACTCATCAACGTGGTATATCAAGACATTCTCATTTTGAGATATCTCCACATCCCAAGACATTGATTCTGAAACCATTTTTGGTAGGGCCAAGAAGACGGTTCGATACATATCCACAAAGACAGGGAAAATATCTTCAGGTCGATCAAAAGTGAGCTTGATATCAAAAGAAATCTTTCCTGTTTCAACGAGCTCAATCTTCACAGCATCAGTATAGAATGTTTTAAAAGAATATTTTAAAATGAAGTCACCAACAAAACGAAAGCTAATCATTCTAGAGAGGATATCAAGGACACGTTTGACGTACTTATTTGTCAGCCCGTGCTTCGTCATTCCTTCATAGAACTTATCGTATTTGTCATTAAGTGATTCTGTAATGAGACGGTAATCATTCCATGTCATATACTTTTTTTCATCACTAACAATAGAATAGTCATAACCTAAAGCTTCAAAGAAAGACCTTGGGTCATCATTATTTTCGACGATGTAATTAATGTATGCATGGACTGCTTTATTACTAATATTCAAATTTTCCTCAATATCGAGCAAGATGTTACCCTATAAGACTTATTTAATCTAGAGGACATAGGAAATCTTATCTCAAGGAATCCTTAAAACTAAGCACTGACAAGGCCATGTAGGGTTTAGAAGAATTTAACTAAAATTAAATCTATGAATTTGTTTTACTGGTAATATGTAGTTAGTGTTATTTCTTGTTTGAGAATGACCACTCTACGTACAGCACATCGTTGCGTGTGCGGCATAACAAAAAAGCCCTTTTCACTGAATAGGGCTTTTTTATATCTTTGTCTCAGCTTATAGTTTAAACCAAATATCCTTACAGCTAACTAATTGATTATTTCTTAAACGATACTTTGGGCCATGAATTTGCACTTCATATCAATTAGCTTACTCCAATAGATTCAATCGATAGATAGAAAATACCCTTAGTGAACACTGATCACCTCTAGTGCTACAATAGTAAATTCAATAACATACAGTCAAAAAAGGATATTGATGTTAAAAAAAGTATCAACCTTCACATTTCTACTCTTAATACTCACTTCACTACTTACCTCGTGTGAGCCAGGTGGGGATGATGGACCTCAGGCCAATGGAGGCAACTTCGGTTGGGGCGCAAGTGGCCTTAGTATTGAGAAAGTTAAAAGTAAAATGAATAATGTTCCAGCAATTATTACAAAACCTAGTTCAACTGACGGTGGGATCTACATATCCAGAACACAACATTATGAAGAACCGGCATGTCATGGAAGGCCAGCTTTCTGGTCCGATCATTTTGAGATTGCAGCTGATAGCGATAGTATTCCACGAAGCATTCTACAAAAGATTGTAGCAATGGCAGAAGTTAATCTTGAGATGTTTGCTGGCCATCTCAACTTAAATAACACAGATCTAATCACTGTTGCCTTTGGTGGTAGGATTGGAATTTGTGTACTAAATAGAACTTCTTCCCATGGGTCAGGTCATGGTTCGGCACTCGTTATTAGTGCTTATAATAGTAATGCTGATAATGGCTTTAGCTATGAGTATACTCTCCATAAACATGAGCTTATGCATATCTTAGACTCTCAATTCAATCATAACGAACATGGCTTTAATGTTACCCCAGGTTGGTGGGTTGAAGGTTTAGCAGAGCTATCATCAGGTGCTCCTATTCTAAGTGCGAAACAGTGGGCAAGCTACCATAACAAGTATGCACCATCTCGCAATATCATCGCCGATGGCCAGGCAGAGTCAGGGAGTTACAATGCTTATCCTTTATATACAACAATCGTTGCATACCTCCAGTCTCAAGGCTTAGGGCCAAGTGCCTTTAAATTATTTATCCAAAAGGATCGTTGGCATGGCCTCGATACAATCGACACAAGTCCTTGTCCTTCTGATCGAGTCTTTACTGGCGCATGTGTTGCCCCTGCCAATGTGATGAACAATTTTGAATACCAATTCAATGATATCTTAAATAGCTCAACTTCCCCCCTATCGAGCTATGGCGAGTTTGAAACAAATTATTATAATCTTGTATTAAATTGGTTGCAAAATAGATAACTCTAAAAAGGCCCTAGATTAAGGGCCTTCTTCTTTCATGTCATGCTGTCTAGCTTACCTAAAACCATCATGTACTTGGTCAATTTAATGAAAAAAGAATGCCACATCACATACTATTTTAATTTATTAGTAAATAGATTGCTCAGAATATGTTGTAAAAAGCTCTAGTGCTTGAATTCCCGCTAAAGAATTACCTGTATCATCTAAGCAAGGTGACCAAGTTGAAATCGACATTTCATTTGGAATAACACCAACGATTCCACCACCGACTCCTGACTTTGCCGGGATACCAACTCGGTAAGCAAAGTCTCCGACAGAGTTATAAAGTCCACATGTCATCATAATAGCATTCATTCTCTTATTTTGACTCTTCGTTAAAATCTTCTTTCCATTCCAAGGGTTTTGTCCATTCGAACTAAAAAGTCTAAAGGATCTTGCTAAGTCAACGCATGACATTTCGATAGAACAAATTGTTGTATATAGATCAATGACTTTTGAAACTTCATTATTAATATTTCCAAAGCTTTTCATGAAGTATGTCAGAGCGTAGTTTCGATTAGCACAATCAAGCTCAGAGGCCCTTACAGACTCATTAATGTAAATACTTTCGTTACCACTTAATTCGCGAACGAATCTTAAAACCTCATCCACAGGATCATCATAAAGATCAATAAGTGTATCCACAACAACGATAGCACCAGCATTGATGAATGGATTGCGAGGTATCCCTGCTTCATTTTCAAGAAGTACAAGTGAATCAAAACGATTTCCTGAAGGTTCAAGGCCTACACGCGACCATAATTTTGAATCGAGCTTCTGATATGCCAGAACTAATGAAAAGACTTTAGTGATTGATTGAATGGAAAATGATTTTTGGGCATTACCAATAATATACTCATGCCCATTATTGGTACAAATTGACATACCGAATTGGTTAGGGTCAACTTTACTTAGTTCAGGGATATAGTCAGCGACATTTCCCTTGCCAATAATTGGTAGGATTTCAGTATAAATCCTTTCTAATATTTGCGTATAATTCTCTTCCATGGGAACTAATATAGCTTTAAAGTCCTCATTTATTAATTCAATTTTTGATTTTAGTGAAACTCTTACCTACTACTTAACGATTTTTTTTAAAATATGGCCATATTCTTATCAAAGACCTTAATAAGCTTCTCAGTGCTTGAAAACCAAATAAGATGTGTAAGCAATATATGCAACCAAAAGAAGACTCCCTTCAACTCGACTGATCTTTCCATTGCTTTTAAAACCGTAACCGAATAAGAACAACAACATTGTTAGAAATGTCATGAAACCTATATCACGATAGAATACATTTTCTTCAATTGTTATAGGATCTATGAGACCGGAGGCCCCCATGACAGCCAGCGTATTAAACAGATTAGAACCTAAAATATTACCAAGGGCAATATCTGGCTCCCCTTTTCTTGCCGCAATAATAGAAGATGCTAGCTCAGGCAGAGATGTACCGACAGCAACAACACTTAGTCCAATGAGAATATCAGGAACCCCAAGGGCCGTTGAAATTCCGACCGCACCATAGACAAGAAGTCGTGAGCTAAGAATAAGAACAGCAAGACTACCAATAACGATGATACAAGATGCCAAAACTGAAGTTTTAGTTTCATTAATTCCAACTTGAATCTCTTTTGTGAGAGCATCCTTACTATTAACACCTTGCCTGATAGTCCATCCAACAATTATTATAAATAATAAAAGTAAAATAACGGCATCAGAGCGTGATAGGTTTAAATCAAATAAAATCCAAGCACTAACGATTGTAGCAAAAAATAAAATAGGCAGCTCTTTCTTTAGCACTTGTGTATGAAAAGTAATTGGAACATAGATAGATACCACACCAAGAATTAGCCCAATATTAGTAATATTCGAGCCGTAAGCATTTCCAAGAGCAATACCCGAGTTCCCTTGAATTGATGAAAGTACCGAAACGACCATTTCAGGTGCTGAAGTTCCAAAGCCTACAACAACCATTCCTATTAAAAGTGGAGACATGCCATAGTGGCCTGCAATTGTGGATGCCCCATCCACAAACTTGTCAGCACTTAAAACCATTAAAGCAAGTCCTACTATAATAGCAATGCCAAAAAGTAACATTTATTACCTCATTAAAAATACTTCAGTATTTTTGAATTACTCTTCTGTTTATATTTTGCAAAGGCCCTTGTAGGAAAATACAATGCGATATTTAGTAAAACTCCTACTAACCAGACAAAAGACACAGAATTAAAGCCAATATAATCACCATGATTTGGCTCCATAAATAAGCTCGCTACTGTATATGAAAGAAGTAAAACATAGAGGTGAACGATATAAAAGAACATAGGAGCAGCACCAAAAACTGACAAAACCTTTGCCTTATTTTCGCCTAACTTCTCTAATGCTTTAAGTGCAAAAAACATTGTCCCTAAAGTAATTAACAAAAACGCGAGACTTGGCGGATACTTTGTAACATTGATAAAAGAAAGAAATGTCTTGAGATAGCTAGAATGAGTCACCCAAGGCTTTTCTCCATATATATTTAAAAGACGAAGGCAAATAAATATCATCCATGCGCTTGAACCAAGATATGTAAGAAGCTTCCATCTTCTTTGAGGAGAAAACTCCTTAGCAAAAATAGGACCTAAGCAGTAACCTAAAGTAATAACACCAATCCAAGGAAGTATTGGATAACTTGCCTTAATATTTAAAATATCTGTTTCTAAGATTAGACCTCTGTCATGTAAGATAGACCAGAGTGTATAACCAAACTCTCCTTTATCAAAATGAATAGGATCTAGTAAATTGTGACCAAATATAATGATTGGCGCTAATACTAAAAGAGCTTTTTTAGGTAAATGAATAAGGCCAGATAATAAGATCATACTAAGTCCAATCGCCCAAATTACTTGTAGCCATATTGTCTCAAAGCTACCTACCCAAGAAAAGTTAATTAATGTTAACTCAAGAAATATTAGAAACAAACCTCGCTTTAGAAGAAATTCAGAGACATCCCTTTTTGTATTCCCTTCTTTTTGCCCATACAACCAAGCAGATAGGCCTGTTAAACAAACAAATACAGGTGCACAGAAATGTGCCATGAAACGTGTCAAAAAAAGCAGCGTAGATGTTTCAGATAAATCCATCGGGTCTAAGACCTGTTCATGCATAAAGAAGCGCTCTCTTACATGATCAAAAAGCATGATCATCATAACGATTCCTCTTAACGCATCAATTGAGTAAATTCTTTTTGTTTTCATAAAATCTCACAAAATATTAACAATTGAATAATACAGAAGAATTACAAAAAGTATATGGTGAGCGCGTGTCCTATAAGTGCTCAAGGATTATTCCATGATAGAAAATGATGAATAAAAAATTAGCGTTTTAACCGCGATGAAGTAAAAATGTTTTATATTTAATTATCTTTCAAAGTAAATGCAGTATCTTAAATTCCCAGTGAAGTTTCGATACTTAGAAACGAGATACTCATCAGCTCCTCTATAAACAGTTTTCTTTCCGTCGTTGTGAGAGATACTAAGATCTGAATCAAGATTAAGTTCATTAAACGAATCCTCATACTTGTCTAGAAGTTCAAACCTTGTCATGGAATCAAGGTAGTTTTCATAATTAGAAACTACTGTTAAGAGCTCATATGATTTACTTTTTCTTACATAGAGAATACTACCTAATTTTTCATTAACAGAATCTGGCTGATAACAACGGCCATTCCAGACTCTACCTTGAATCTCATTAAGCATTTGTGGACTGCTAAGGGAGCTTCCCTCTTTGAACATTTTGCGAACCTTATTGAAGTCCATTGCCGCACTTACATTTAAAGTTGTCGCTAGAGCAATTAAGAAGAATGCCTTATTCATATGTAAATCCTTAAAATTTGTATTTTATGTTACTTAACATATTATTTCGTATCGTCTCTTTTTTTATTGCCCCTTTGCAGATTTTTCATGCTTGAGGCACTCCAAATGCATCTCTTCCCTAAGCTCAGTGATTGTTTGATGGATATCGTCTAAGCGTGATTCAAAAGTTGTTGACGTAACTTTTACTGGAAAGAAGGATCATAGTTTTCAAGTTGGATGGGATGGATCTGAAGTTCGTTTTTTTGATTTGTAATTGAAAAGAAACTATGTGCTTTAAATTTGCGTTATGCAAAGATAAAGCACATAAAATATATTAAGTCTTTATATAAAACATTCAAAATTAGAGGCTATTCTAGTCGGCCTCAAAAGCAACTGGCTTAATTACAACTTTTTCAAATCTTGGAACTACTACAGTGTCTAGTAATAGATCTCTAAGTTCATCATTAGTAAAAGCTTCCGCATCACTTCTTACTTCATGAAAGCCTGCTACAGAGTTCTCTTTTCTATTTCTAAAACAGTTAAGATAAGTCTTACCAGATTTGCTCAGGTCTATTTTCACACTATATTCTAGGATATTAAATGAGATTACCATTGTTGAAGTCATTGTATCTTTAAAAACTTCATTGAGTTTCTGTGAAACTTTATGAATATTAAGCTTACTTCCAGCGCTTATGACTCTATCTGTATTATTATTTTTTGTATAATGTAGTCTACAAAATGTTGAGTTATCTCCAGCGATGACCTTTGAACTTGTTCCCGCTTTTAACGTAATATTGCGTTCAAATGTAAATGCCTTTCCAGTTGGTACTACGTTTTTAAGAGGCTTATATGACGTTCTAGCGACGTCATTTGTCCCAGCAAATGCTGAAGTTGACATTAGTAACATAGTAGTTAATAGCATTTTTTTCATGAGATACTCCTTTAGATACCTTGTTTTTCTTATTTCATAAATTCATTTTTCTAAATAAAAAGTACCATGATCTCTGAGTGCATATAGGACGAAGTTGAAATACATGTACTATTTATCTGTAAAAAACTTAGTCATGAGCTTTTAATTTCAAATACTTAAATTAAATGAAAGAGTTAAGAGTGTTTTGCAAAGATAAATCACATGGAAGCTTATTTAAGGGAGCTTTTTTGAAATAATCAATAGATTTAGAAACTACACGTTTTAGGAAAACAATTATTTGCGATGAGATAGATTTATATGTTACACGGCCCCTTGTTTCTCCTATGCCAAAGGAGCTATTTTGGTGTAAAAAGTGATCTATGAGTTTTACTGATCACCTGGTCCTCGCCCCCATTCGCGGCGTAACCAACTATGTTTATCGCAATGCCTTGGAGCAGACTTTTTCTGGCGCTGATAGTGCCATCGCTCCCTATATTGTGACGAAAGAATCAAATGAGCTCAACCAACGTCAGCTTCAAGATGTTATACCAGAGAAGAACCTTATTCCTACAACGGCCCAAATTCTCACAAAGGAAATAGATCAATTCTTGTATGTGGCCAATATCTATAAAGACTTTGGTGTTAAAAAAGTGAATTTAAATATGGGCTGCCCGTATCCAATGGTGGCCAATCGAACGAAAGGCTCAGGGCTTCTTCTTCATCCCCAAAAAGTAGAAAAGCTTTTAACGGGTATAAAAGAAAAATGTCCCATCGAATTTACGGTTAAGATTCGCCTTGGGCGTGAGGATGTCTCGGAAATTAAAGAGATCATTCCCATGATTAATAAATTAGAAATTAATGATTTCACTATCCATGCTCGCTATGGAAAACAGATTTATGTTGGTGGCGTGGATCTCGATGCCTTTGAAGAGTGTTTGCCTCTTTTAAATACACCTCCTTGCTATAACGGAGATATTAATACGGTAGAAGACTTCAAGGCCTATAAGGCAAGGTTCCCACAGATTAACCGCTGGATGGTTGGACGTGCGGGCCTTTCAAACCCGGCCCTTATGGCGCAGATCAAAGGCTCTAAATTTAATGAACAAACCTATCTGGCAAAATTCATTGAAATGCATAGGCTTATGACAGAAGAATATCTTTCGATGGATAATGCTAAATCAGACTACCTACAAAAGATGCGTGGCCATTGGCTGTATTTTAAAGATATCTTTGAAAACGAACATAAGGTTTATAAGAAAGTAAAGAAAGCAAAATCCATCGATCACTACAATGACGTCGTTGAATGGATTCTTGAGCAGGATCTTAATCCGGCTTTTTTAGATTAGAGTTTTATTTTAGAATAAGCAGCCAATAGAGATTGTACCTGTAACACCACCTCTCTCAGAATCTTTAATATTAAAAGCATAGCCTACACTATACTCAAAGGTCATTTGATCAAAGAAAACAAATTGATAGCCTGAAGTTACATCAATAGACTCTTTCTTCTCAATCTCAGTTACATCATAGAATGTACCTGTAACGAAATCGAAATCTTTTGAATAATCAACATCCCTTCCCCATCGATAACCTACTTCTGAAAACCATGAATCATGTGATGCTTTATCGGCCCAATAATATCGATAGCCGGCCAAGTAATCAGACTGACTTGAGTCCGAAGCTTGATTAGTTCGAAATATAAAACTGTGCTTATCTTTAAATACTCTCAATGCATCAACTGAATAGAGATAACCCTCCCCTGTTGAAAAACCAAAATTTCCTATCGTTAAGCGGTTTAGAAAATCGTCACCTGAAGCGAGGGCAGAGAAAGAAAACAAGAAAGAAAGAAGTAAAATTATTCGATACACAGATATCCTATTCACTTTATAAAAGTACGATGTTTACTCTAAGTATATGAAGTATCGGAGCTATTGAACGAGTTCTAAACAATATTTTTTATATAATATTTAGCTTAAGAATAAGTGGCTTAGTTACTGAAATTATGGCACTGATCTCGAAATACAATATAACCTATTGAAATATTTATAGATTATCTTTTCAAAAAGGTTCGCTACATATATTAAATAAAATCTATGAAGACATTTTATATCGCTATCACATGCTTATTTATTTTATCTTGCTCCAAGACTACGCCTGAAAAAGTGGATCTCGTAAAACTAGATAAAGAAACATTAAAAGAACTCACTGAACAAGTTGATGAGTACACGAAATGGTATTCTAAATATGCAAAGAATATGCTGGCAAGGTTTGATCACCTTAATAATGTTGTGACTTATTGGAATGCCAACATACGAGATATTAGCGAGGCAAAATACATCCCAAGTTTTCGCTATCATAAGTTCGAACATCCTATCGTCTATCTTAGAGACTTAAATGTCGTTAAAACTAAAATTCTAATGGCCAAGCATAAAGTGGCCTGGTTTCATGCAATAAACGATATCTCAACACCAGAAAAAGTGTTCGATAAAGAAGTCGATGAAGAACTTGATGCTCTTTACAAAGAAGTTGTCGAAAAATCAGCATTCTTAGACAGAGACCCCTCACTGGTAGATCTTGCTAATAGAAAACTTAATGAAATCTTGGCCGAAGAAGAGTCAATGTTTGAATGGATGATAAATAATAAGGACTATGTCGAGGGTCTAGAAGAGTCCCAAAAAGTTGAACATTGGCGTTTTACTCCAACTTTTAATCGATTCTCCACACGCTTAGAAGAAGAAAAAATTGAAATAAACGATCTACTTAAAAATGAAGACTACTACAGTGTAAAAAGAGCACAAGAAAAGATAGATTCGCTAGAGGTATCATATCTCTTTAATGAAACACTTCTAGCCTACGAAGTCACAACAGAAGCAAGAAGAACACAACACTTTCAACTGAGAAATGATTTATATGCCTTTACAAAAGCAAGTCGCTTGCAACTAATGGCCAACTTAGAAAAGCTCGATAATAGAGATAATAAGTACTACTATGAACTCTTAGATGAGATCAAAAGATGGCTAAAGCTTCTGGAAGATACTGAGCATTTATAATAGGCATTGGCACCGTCTAAGCTTTTAGAGAAATATCCATCTCTTCCCAGAGCCATCCTTCTTCACGTACCTGCTCATTACGGTGAGGGTGCTCGGGATAATAAATTTGATCCCCCTTTGCATCACATTCCCCGACACAAAGATAGTAAATATAATCATCCGATTTGTTTATTAGTGTATGAGCAACACCTGAGCCAGCTTTAAAGTCTATTCCAGTAAAAGGCCTGGCCTCATACTCTTCACCATTAAGACTAACAAAAGGGGCCCCTTCTAGAACAAAGACAAACTCTTCTTCTTTAGAATGAGCGTGTGGCCAAGAACTTCTTCTTCCAACAGGAATGCGAACTAAGTTTATCGCAATATCCTTCATGCCAAAATGACGACTCATATAGACAGCATTAATAAACTCTTCTGAATCTCCGGGATAAGTAAAGCTATCTTCAGTAAATTTATCAAAAGCATTTAAAACTACTATCTCATTATCTATGAGTGAAGAATCAAACTCCCCCGGCCAACCATCATGTCCACCAAGAACTTGTGTTGGCATATCCTTCCACCACCTATCACCACATTCTTTTTCAAGACTTTGATCTAGATGAAAATGATATTGATTATCTGGCTTTGTTCGATCACCAGAGACAAATAATTCACAAGAGTACTCATAATTATTGATAAAGCAGTGACCAACACCAGTTCCAGCAGGAAAGCCAATGCAATCACCTTTTGTCATTTTCTTAACCTTGCCATTTAACCAAAGATCAATTTCTCCAGAGATGACATAGACAAACTCTTCTTCTAAACTCTCTGCATGTGGTTCAGATGTTCTATACCCAGGAGGAATTTGAAAATAATGGGCCGCAACCTTCTTTAGGCCACAGTGTTTGGAAAAGTTTGCATTACTTCCACCAATCTTTAACTCTTCATTGTAGAATTCAGTTTGAATTTCAGCTGTTTTGATAAAGTGCTCATTATATATTTTCAATATTTCTCCAGTCAAAGACTACTAACCCAACGGTAGAGATACTTCCTTTTACAAAGACATGAGGGTTCTTCCCGCAGGCCACTTTGGAAGTGAGCGCAGAATTGTGTTGCAGATTTCAGGGTTTCCGTTTTCTAAGAATTTGATATCCATGGATAAATTATAACTCAAATCCTATAATTGTCACATTTCAGTCTAGACACAAATTTCTAGAATGCTATTTTAAAGTTTATCAGCTATCAACTTAGCTGTTTTGTTTAACTTGTCTCTTGATGACTCATCAGGATCAGTGCCAGAAAAGCCCATTCGATGACCGTCATCTTCAAATCTTGCATCAGCCTCACCTTTTAAGATTTTACAAAATATACAGTTATTCATTACAACTCCAAAAGATTAACTTTGGTTTAATCTACCTTTTGATTGACCTTGCGTAAAGAAAAGGCACCTGGATACTATTCTACTTTACTAATTCTCTTAAGCACTAGAAACCACCCATATTAATCATATTGTGAGTTTTAGCTCCATACGCCTTTTCATTGATTTAGCATTAAGAAAAAGAACTTATTCTTTATAATCAAGTTCATCACTCAACCCTCAAAGTACTCACTCAAGCTAACATCCAGAACAACCACATCATCACCATCATCAAACTCAAAATTCTTATTACTATCTTTCTTTACTTGTATGTATATCTTCTTAAATTCGTAATCGACACGGTAGCTAACGACATCTGTTCCCTCAGGAGATAATGCCACCTTACTCTTCCCATCAAAATCAGATATATAAAGTCGATATCCATCTTTTGAACTTAAAACTTCGTCAGAATTGTAATCAGAATCAATTTTTGAGAAGAATATTCGATCTAGTTTATTTTTAGAGGGCTTACCATTTTGATCTTTATTTCTTGGTACAGCAAAACCACCAATAACTTCTCTTTCATCAAATAAGTCTTTAGACTTTGAAGTCTTACGATTAATTATTTTTAAATTTGAAATGGAACAACGATAACATCCCCATAAGTTGGAACTTAAAAAAGAGGTGTATTTTTCATTACTAGCAGATGACTTGAAGCTCTTGTACGAACTTCTATTCTTATCAAAGTTAACAACATATGAAACAAGAAACTTATCATTAGAAGCTGTTACAGGAATAGAGACATACTCACCAAGCTTATCTTCACTCTCGCCCTTATTTAGATCTACTTCTTCTGCTGAATTGCCTCTTAAGGCTGAAAGACTTGAATAAGTCATAACGCTTAAAAAAATAATAAATACGACATAAACAATAAATTGCAATACGTGATTAATTTTTATGAGTTTATTCATAAGACCTGACATAGTTGATTATTATAATCACACATCGCCACCTAACCCCAGAAATTTAAGCCTTAACAAGCTCCAAAACATCAACGATATAAGTATATACAACTGCATCCATACACCCCCAATAACAAAATGAACACCTTACAACCTCAACCTAAACCGCACCTAAAGATAAAAAAATCGAAAAAAATTCAAAATATTTTCAAAAAAGATTTGTGCGAATTCGTAATTGCGAACTTCAATGCGTCCAGGTAAAATGGCACGCAATTACAGGCGGAGATGGTCTCCGCCCATGCATCGCAGACGTACAACGACTTTGACTTGAAGTCTTTTCCCGTCGCGATTGCACAACAGTAAAGCGACCGTCAAAATGCTCTCGCATTTTGGACCTGAGCTTTACTCAGGACGTGTCGCATGCCAGTACTAGCCGATCTATCTTTAGCCTCTTTCAAAAACGAACAAAATCAATAAGTTTCGCTCCTAATGGGCTTTCCCGCGCTTTCGTCATTTCATTTATTCTCATTTCATTTCACGATTTTTCACATCTGCTCACTAAAAATATCGTGAGAGATCGTATAAGCGACAGCAACACATATACCATTGACAGGTATACCAATATATGGTATATTTTTTTAACAAAAGGGATTTTGTGCAAATAGTAAGTTACGGAAATAAGGAAACGGAAAACTTCGACCTTGATGGTAAAGTGAAGAAAGGATGTAAGTGGGCCAATGTTGAAAAGATAGCAAGACGTAAGTTAGATATACTCATTTATGGCCACACAGTAGAAGATTTCAAGATTCCTCCAAATAATAAATTTAAATGGCTTAAGGGTGATCTCACAGGCTTTGCTTCTATAAGAATCAATGACCAATGGAGAATTATCTTTAAGGTCAATAGTAATAATCAATTAGAAGAAGTTGAAATAACTGATTACCACTGAGGTGATTTATGAAAAAGAGAACAAGAACACGTAAACCAACATCTGTTGGAGAAATCCTAAGTGAAGAGTTTTTAATTCCACTCGAATTAACCCAAAAAGCATTTGCTGAACACTTAGGCTTAGACGTTAAGACTATTAATAGACTTGTTAACGGTAAAACTTCCGTAACTCCTCCCCTTGCCCTAAAAATGGCTTCGGCCCTTGGAACTACTCCTGAGTTTTGGATGAATCTACAAGTGGCCAATGATCTATGGGAACTGAAAAACATGAAAATAAATCTTCCAAAGCAGATCTCAGCTTAAATCAATGTCTCGAACTTTGGTTCCAGCCAGGTACCTTTTCGTTGACCTTGCGTAAAGAAAAAGCACCTGGAACATTAATTCACAATTATTCATTACGACTCCAAAAGATTAACTTAGTTTCTTAATGCTAATTCGTTAGCTCTGCTCGAGGACCAGATTCTTAAAATCAAGCATCTAACCAGTCGGTATTTACAGTAGAGTTTTTCATTCGTCCTGTAGTTTTTTTCAAGAACTGAGCTATCTCTAAATTCATTGGTATATGTCTCCACAGCATATCGAGTCTTTCTTCGTCAGTTAATTTAATAAGTAAATTATTCTCGTTACGGCCATATTCGGTATACCCTCTAGGAATGCCATGCTCTTCCTCCACATCTTCAATTGTTAAATTATGAAATGCTAATCCTTTAAGAGAGTAATATTGTTCAGGGTCAATATAAACACCATAATCAACGTATGAGTTATGGATAACTTCTAGTAATGTTTTAAAATATGAGCAGCAGGCATCGATAGTCTTGACCCTTATTCTATTCTTTCCAGAGTTTGTAATTGGAAGGTCAATATACGTCACGCTTTTCCCATCAATAAACTGACCAGAGTTAAGATGTGGTATACCAACTTTTTCAACTTCATTCCTTGCTAAGACAAATGATCGAGAGAATTCATTTTCTGATAAAAGCTCCATCTGAATTTGAAACCACTCTTCTAATTTAGGAAGTCCATTAAGCGAAGACTTGAGTACAAATGTTAACCCTCTAGACATCGTTATAAAAGAATTTAAATAACATCTCATTTGAAAGATATTTAGTTTTTGCTCAACTTCAATTAAACGATTCAATAAGTAATCACATTCGAGAATTCTATTTTCGACAAGACCAAAACTCTTCATATCTGACTCCTACAAAACAACTATTACTATTATTATTAAATCTTGTTATATAAAGAATCATCCTAGGTGCCTTTTTCACTACGCATGGTCGCCCAAAGCACCTAGAGCACTATTTTAACATTGATTCGAGCTTTTTTACTTCACTCTTTTTCATTCAGTATAATAATTTTCAAATTCCTCTTACTTCAGAAGAGTCACCTAAACCTCTATCAATTCGACCTCTTCAGAAATAACAATTACCTCTCTTTCCAACTTCACCGTTCTTTTAAAAGCATCATTAGGCAGACTGCTAACCAAACTCTCATCCTTTGACAATAAGTCAACATCAATAAAAACATGATTGCTCCCCTGAACACTTGCTTTAGGTACAACTTTATAAATCACTGGTTCCGTTGAATATCCTAATCCCGCGGCAATCTTTTTTAATTCATCATCATTGCTTGCCTTCGTGCATGATAAGTACTTGGTCTTTCTCGTGTCACGATCTCCTTGAACACGATAAAGGTCACGATAAGATCCAGAAGACATTACTCTTGATCTGTTCGATGTTACCCATTGCTCAATAGTTGTATCAGATAGATCTTCAGAATAGTCGTTATTACCGACAATTTTCTCTAATATAATTTTTAACACATTATCTCCTATCTACTACTTTCTCTGCCCTAAGAACCTGAAACCATCAGGATTCTGAATTTTTACAGTATAAACCTTATCTTGTGCAAAGGTGTAAAAACAAGGTCTTCATACGCAAGGACAACCTGAAAAGTTACTCTATGAACCCAAACTTGAGTTTCTGGTGCTTTTCGTTGATTCTGCATCAGTAAAAAACAACAACGAAAAATATAAATCAAATCTACCCAACTAACTCCGCAACAATAACAACAACATCATTCCCATCATCAAATTCAAAATTCTTGTTAGTAAAGAAAAAGCACCTGGAACCTTACTTCATATTTATGTTCAATTATTTTTTTACTTTAACTTGGGTGCTTTTCAAAAGAAATCTTTTAACCCACGTTTTCTCACTCTTGTTCATATTAGAATAATCAAGCTTATCTATAGATATCTTATTTAGGTTATTAGAAATAATTGCCTCATAACATGCAGGCTTTTTAGTGTCATCTAGAGAGTCACATTTTAATATTTCGACTAGGCTCACTTCTAATGTAGCTGTCGTAACACTTTTTTCAGAAATATCATATGCTCCCTTAGCAAGGAATACAAAACCAAGAAGAACTAAGAAGAATGAGCCAAGTGCTGGAAGTTTAATGTTTTTGACGTTTATATCGTAGTCATCCTTTGTTGCTTGCCCAATAATTCCAGATATTGTTAAGAAACATGTTAATAATGCAACAAAGAAAAGTATGATTGCTAAAATATATAAAAATGAAGAACCTGCTCCTTCTCCTCTAAGTTGCATCAAGGCTGTAGCTGCAGCTAATCCTGCTGTCGCAATTGTAATCATACTACTCATACCATTTGAATAGATATCAATGTCTTTCTTATCCTTCATAATATACCTCATCACCAAAAGGGAGGGCATGGCTGATCTGTAATTTTGCCCCACACTTTCTCTTTAAATTCTCTACTATCTCTCATTGTTAATTTAGTAACTCCATTACTATTACTGGGCACTATTTCCTCAATTACTCTAGAAACCAATGTTTTCATTTCTGATTCATTCATTTGACCGGTAGCTAGTGCAACCTGAATTCTCAATCTTAGAAAATCGAACATATTTTCAGCTTGTTTATAAAATGCATCCGTAAGTTCTACATTTGCTCTGTTTAAAGCAGAGTTCATAAGTTCATCCACTCCTATATTCTGCATACGCTCTTCCATTTGACTTGCAATATTATCATCTAGTAGAAAAAGCAAATAACTAGCTTCTTGATTGATATAGTTAAACACATCATCTTTAAATCTCTCATGCATTAAAATAATTTCATCAACCGAACCTACTCCTAATACATATCCACACTCAAGCACTTGAGGATAGTCGCTAATTATTTCAGCTCTACTCATCCCTTCAAACTTCTTAACAAATCTAATTAAGCCTAAAATTGCAGTCGAAGCCTCATAAACGAATTTGAAGTCCTTTGCGCTGCCATCAACTATTACTTTAAAAGGATTCGTTGCATAAATTACATCATCATCACCTTTGCCATTTTTCCACATAGACAATCGTCTTAACACACAAGGAAAGCAGTAACCACAGTGATACTCATCTGCTGTTGGTGCCATTAAATAATCTTTGCTTCTCTGCTTTTTTACAGTTTGTTGAATAGTACCTGAATGAGCACAAGAAACAGTCCAATCTATTGCGTCATCAATATTCAGACTGTAACCAAGTTCCAAAACCTCTGCCTTCGTGTACAGTGCTAACTTATTTTTAATATTAATAGTCGTATCTAACCATGTACTAACAACTTCACCAAATAATTTTAAAAATAAAGGATATGCGGTTCTAGTAGAGAATGATGAGGAACGTGCTACATCGAGGGGCAAGTGAACTGCCATAATGCCATTCTCATTTATGTATATATCTTCAAGATTATTTAATTTTGCAATTACACTTGCTATACTCAAAAAATGAAATGAACGAAGTCTTTGACTACTTTCTTTCTCGTAAGGTGTGTCACCAGGATTTACAGCTGTTTGAGAAAAGAAGTTAAATGATCCATTCTCAACGACTCCAAGATGCCCTTGAATCTGGGATAAATTTGCACGATCGTTTGTGTTTATACGGACAAAAATAAGATTCTTATCTTCATCAAGTAATTTTGCAGCTCCTACAAGACTATCTTGGCCACCAGAGAGTAGACAAATATCAGTAGCATTCCTTATTTTTCTTGAGAATTTGTTAGGACGGAATGAAGTAAATTCTTGATCAACATAATCACTAATTACAAAGTTTATGTTATCCGCACCAAGAACGCTAAGTGCCCACTCAAGTTTATCTTTTATTTGTCTGAACGCAGCCGCATTTCTGAGACCTATGTGTAAGTTTATTCTCCTAACCCACCTTTCTCGCATCTCTCTTGGACACAATTTATCTAAGTTGAAAATCGCAATAGAAACATCCACGAGATCCCGAACCTCATCTGTAGCATTTCCATCCTGAGAAGTTAGCTTTACTGATCGACAAATATCATTCCAATATCTGCCATCTTTAGCATAAGGGAGATAAATATTATTATTGCTAATCTGTAGCTCTAATTTTGACCTGTCTACATAAACATTATATTCACTCATCCGTGACCTCTCCAGACTGCGTAAATATGCTTTTTAATTTTTCAGTAATAGTTCCAGTCTGTGATTGGTTAAGTTTACTCTCAAAATATTGTTCAGAACTAGATAGTACGCGATCTAAAGAGCCTAAATTTGTCAATCCCTTCGTGCCAATATTCATAGGAAGGTCTCGAGAGGCAATGTAGTCTATTATCCTTTTGGCGTAATTTGATGCAAATTTCTTCATAACATCTGCATTGTTTGACATTAAGGCTGTAGATGCTGCTGATAAAGCGATTTCGGCAAAAAAAGAGTTACAGTTATTTATGGCTAATTCCTTTCGTGATGCCAGCATCATATTAAGTACTTTTTCTTCACTTGAAGTATTAGCTGAGATTTGTCTTTCTAGAGATGTGATTACACTTTCAACACCTCTGTCGACAATAACCTCAGAAGCACTAGCGTCGTACTGAGATTCATAAGCAACAACAAGTTTTGAAGTTATATTTTCTATATTTGTAAAATTCCTAATTGAATCTTTAACGTCATTCCACTCATTCCCACCTTCTGAACTAGCTGTAGGAGATGGTTGCGAAACAGATGTTCCCATAATTAATCCTCTATAAAATAATCCATATCAATCTTCTTTAGCTCATATTTAGATTCAAACCTTGGTTCAGGTGCTTTTTCGTTGACCACACATAAAAAACACGCACCAATTTTACTACCCATCACAAGCACATCCCTTCGGCTGATAACATTGATACGAGCGAGAAATACAAGTATCCCCACACGCCTTACCTTTACGACATACTTTGCAACAGGCACTATTCACTTTATTAAAATTAGAATTCTTGTATGACTTCTTATACTGACTAGAACTAGACGTTCCTGAGTTATGACAATGATACTGGCCAGTCTTTCTATTGTTATGACAGCCTGAGGAGTTTGTTCTTCCAGAGTGTGCTAAGACATCAATTGAAAAAATAAGAATAATGAATACGATATAATTTCGAAACAAACTAAACTCCGAGAAAAATAATATAATCCCCCATCGCCATTCACCACCCAAAACTTAACCCTCTCACATCACCAAAACTCCAACAATTCCAGCCACATACATACCATCTCAAACCGCCCCAACAACAAAATGAACACCTTACGACCTCAACCTAAACCGCACCTAAAGATAAAAAAGTCGAAATAAATTTTCGAAAATGTTAAGCTACTCTTCACACAAAAAAAGGAATAAAATATGCCGGAGCTCCCGGAGTTTAAATGGCATACCAAAAGAACTTCAATTAAATCATTAAGTTAAAGATATAGACTGTATTTCAACGTTTCCGTTTACTTCCTGTTCTTTCCTGAATATTCCTGATTTTCCCTAATTCGACTGATTACTCTGATTACGTTGATTACTAAAATGGAAGCTTATGAAACCAAACGGAGTTATAAATTGTCATACAATTTTGTTTAAACCATTCTGACCACAGAAGAGGATTCTTCTCTATCAATCTATTATTATTTTCATAATCAAACATAGCAGATAAGAATTGCTTTATAAATGGAGTAGATTCATCTAACCATTCGCCATAAAGCTCTTCACTATCCCACCACTTCGTATTACTTGGGTGTCCCCCAAACAAGGAGCGTACTTCATAAATTTGATTCACCCAAGTCTGAATATCCTTTTCGAGAGAATAAAATTTAACAAAATCATCTCTTCTACACTCAACCTTACGTTCAAGTAAAAACTTATGCCCAATATCTATTACTTTATCTAAAGCTGTAATTGCCTCATCAAAGTATCCGTGATTTCTTAAGTCTATGAAGCGAAAATAGAAATATAATGCTCTCTGAATAAAAGGGTCCATCCCGTTTATCTTATTAATCCAGTTGTCAAAAATGGTATATTTATCATTATCAAAATCACAAGGAAAATTAAGTGGTATTGAGTTTAAAAAAGACCTTTCTGATATCCTAGGACTTCCGATATATTCAAAAGTTTCATCAAAAGTTAAGGACAGTGCCCCAAGAGGTTCAATAGCTCGACCTCTAGTTACATATTGATTAGCAAAGTGAAAGAACCATGAGACGTGGTCATACAGCTCCTCATTATTTATTACTTTTCTCCATCCTCTTTTCCAGAATGGTCCTTTAACACCGATAACAAAGCTCTTGTCATCTCCCCCCCAATTATATAGGCCGAGAAATGAATTATCACCACAATATTCAATTAGAGGCTTTGTATAAATCTCTCTAACTTCAAGTATTTCTGAATTATCTCTTTCAGATAATGAAGAAACACACCTTTTCAAACAAGGAACAAGCTTATTAAGCTGTTTCTCTGAAATATGATGTTCACTATATCGCCTATAGCTACTATAGAACTCATTTAGCTTAGCTTTACTCATGGCCATTTACTCGTATCATAACAATCTGGATTAGAATCAATTGGTCTGGCATATGGAGAATTAAAGTCGTAATTCTGAAGAAGTATCATTTCAATAAGAGGTTCTGAAAGTTTAAAATTAGAAATCCTCCTAAGATTCCACATAACAAGTCCAATATCTCTAGTATAATTCGCATACTTTACAAGCTCCTCCACTGAGATTGATAAACAAGGTGGGTCAAAATGACTTAGGTGATTACGAAGGCCTTTCACAATTTTTAAAGAATCTAATTCATTTTTAAATTGAGGTAAATGCACTCCAGTAATTTGATAAACCCACTTCAATTTATCATCAAATCTTCTTCCATGCCTTTCGCCAAGAACACTCTTATCAAATTTCCAGTTTGGGACTTGTCCATACTCTGCAAGCAAATACATTTTATTCAAAGTCATATCAACAACGGATACTAGCTCATTAATTAACATTCTAAAATTAAGAAACCACTGGCTATTTATCTTCACAGCATCATGGCTATTCACAGCAAGCTGTTTATAGAGAAATACAATGTTCTTACAGACTGTATTTACTAAGTTTGAGCTTGCTAGTCCTTCCCTATTTAGCACAGGTGAGATAGGAAACGTCTTTCCTAATTCAGAAAGAGGTAAGCCTATTTTCACTGAACCATCTGATGCATTGATTGGCTGAGGCATAGACATTTCAACACCAGTATCAATGTAATTAGTCCCATGTGGAAAATTAAATTTTTTATTATCAAGACTTCTTCTTGAATGAAGATGATTTAACAGGAATCTATATTCTACTTGACCCGATTGAGTCCCATTCTTACCTTGCCAAGTAAAGCTTTGGGTACCTAACTTTTTTAGCTTTCCAATACTATAATTTTGATTCAATGAAGTATTAATTATATATTTGGCTAACTCTCGAGTTACTTTATTCGGTGTTGTCTTTATGTTTTGAGTTTTGAAATATGATATATTCATAGACGATTAACTATACTTACAAACGATTTATAAGAGTATATTCTCCACCAGAAACTTCTATCCTATAACAAGTAAGAGTTTCATCATTGCCACTAAAAGATTCTTCAATTTTCATTAATGCATCCTCTTCACTATCGAAGTAATTAATTTGAAACCTTAACTCGGATATAGACTTTGACTGTATTAACTTGTTGAGTTTATCTTTAAATGAATTTCTAATCATGTAATAATAACGATTAAAAGGTAAACTATACGCATTTCCTTCATACATTACCTTTTGTTCAGGTTGAATATGAATACCACGAGCACCATCACAGTAAACAAACCTAAAGTTATATAAAATAGTATCCTTATACTTTAAACTATAGGTAGAAGCTCTTGAATCTCTATCGGTAAAATTTTGAGACCATGGCTCATTGTAACTAACAGAGTTATTTCCAACGATTATTTTAAATTCAGGATTAGGAATATAATAATAACTTTCAACACCAGTTTCAGGGTCCTCTGACCTAGTCCAATCATCATGCTTCGTTAAATGTTTCTCAAACTGCTTCCACGGCTTAGTAAATAAGTTAACAACATGAGCAAAGAAACTACCTGATAAAAGTCCCATAAAAACAATCCCTAAAAAGGACTCAAATACAGCTAAGATTCTAGCTATATTTGTTACAGGTGTAACATCCCCATATCCAACCGTCATAAAAGTAATACCACTATAATAAATAAACAGTGGGAACAAATTACTAACCTTATTTAGAATAGGTTTCCCCTCGACTAAGGACATGTAAATATTTGTCAATGAGTTACTTGGCTTTAAATGAAAGTAACTCCAATCTTTACCTGAAGTAATTGAGCCACCAGTTTTCTTAATATTCATCACACCCAAAGAAAGAAAATCCAACGCTTTGTGTGGCCCTGCAACTTGAGTTTGACTACCATTTTTTGGTTCAATTTTAAAAAGAGGATTTCCCTTAGGGTAAGAAACGTGTGGAACAGCCTTAAAGAGGATATATCTTTCAATATGGTCTTTATTATAATTCTCAAATCTAAACTCTAATACTCCAGAGTCTTCCTTCTTCTCATTTGTATGCTGTGAATAATTAACTGAATATGATAACTTTAATATATTTTCTTCAAAACGATTATACGAAATAGAAATTTCCTCAATAACGTAGTTGGGCTTATCTTTATACGAAGAGAAAGATACAGGTGGGGCAAAAGAAAACTTACACTTATTCAACGACCTTTCTAAAATATAAAGTTTCGAGTTTTCTTTACAAAAGTCATCAAAAAACTCTTCTACTGCATTCTGCTCAAATGAACTGCCTACAGTATAATTCACTACAAAACTTTCATTCATCTTCATAAAAATAAAGGTGAATCCAAGTATTATTAAAGGGATAAGAAATAAATAAAACTTAAAGTTCAAAAATATTTCATGTTCTTCTATAAAGCGACCAAGCTTTTTCATTCTATTGACCTTCATACTAATTGTTTTTGACTGGGTATATCATAAAAACTAGAATTATTTAACCCTAATGAACAAACGAGGTCTAATTTATGACAAAAACATATATAGATATTAAATATTTCCAAGACTCATACTTACTAGAAAACCTTCAAGCTAAATTAAAGACTGGAAAGTGTGAAATTGGAGAAGAAGAGTCTGAAGAATGCATAGAGGTCAGTGATTTAACTTCCTTATTTGAACCATTGCTAGGGCTGTATATTCCCTATGATAGATATTCGGCTTCATCACTATTTGAAGGAGGAAGCCATGAAGATGAAGGCCCCCACGTTTCAGAACTTATTCAAGAGGATTTTGGTGTATTCGATGACTATTACCACTCAGATAATTATAGAATGATTACAGATATAATTATTGGAGCATTCCCAAATATTGAGAAAAATTGGCAACTAAAGTCATTATCAGAAGACCCATGTTATAGATTTGATAATTGTTTTATCCATGATGAAGATAGTCAAATGGAGTATGATTTCTGGGAATCCTTTAAAGAAGAACTAAAGCACTCAAATCGTTTTTTTCCAGATAACCAAATTCAATTAGATAATCTAGATAAAATATTTCAAACAAGAAAAAGAACTGTTAGTATTGATACAGTCTTCTACCGAGCAAGACCTTCTGACAAAGTACTTAATAAAAATGAAATGGGGCCACCTCCTTGTAAGTTCGCTTCTGTGGGTAGAGCAAATCCTAAGGGTATTTCCTATTTCTACTTGGGGTCTAATACCTCTATCTGTGAAAAAGAAATCAAAATTAAAACTGGCGAAACATATTCCATAGGAGAATTTTCTTTAAAGGAACCAAAAGTAGTAGTTGACCTGAGTAATTACTACATCACATCTCCATTTGCTCTAGGCCCAGAACTGAAGTCGTATATACAAGACCTCGAAATCTTAAAGATGTACATTCAAGAGATGTCTAGTAAGACAAATTCTCACGACCCATATTTTGATTACCTACCAACTCAATATATAAGTGAAAGAATTAAGCATAATAAATATGACGGATTAATGTTCAAAAGCTCTTTAGGAGATGGTGTAAACTATGTTTTCTTTAATGAAGATGACTTTACTTGTATAAAGGTAGAACAAAAAGTTTCCAGTTAAAATACAAAATGTGCTCACATCATTAGTTTCTACTGATAAAATAGTAGTATGAATAAGCCATATCTAGACAAGATTAACAATTCAATACACAAGATAATGATGGAGAACCAAAAGCACGTTTCTCTCTTCGATAAGAATGGATTCTTTGCGGGATGGTTTATTGGGGAAAATATCTTTGACGAAGAAATGAATCCTATCATGTACGTCAAGAAGAACAATATTTGGCGTTGGGAAGATAAGGTTTGGGTCGGTAAGATTGATGGAGACGGCGTATATCGGACAAATGGCGATATAGTATTCACTCTTAATCCATCTAAGAGACTCAAAAAAAAGAGAGTAACTAAAGACCCTGCAACTTCGACAAGACCACCTAAACCTATAAGCCCACCGAGAAAGCCAATCCCAGACAGGGAGACACAGCTCACTTTTAAATCCTATTTCATAGATTTGAGTAAGATTTGACGGATGCAAGCGTCTGCACTCGAAAGCGAGCTAAGCAAAGAAAGACCCACGAACTTCCCATAGAACACTTTAAAAACTGGGAAGACTATTTCACGATACAAGTTGCATCTATCATTTCAAACTTAACAAAAACTTCCCTTTATGAGGAACTAGAGTTTATCACGGACAAAAGTAAGAAGTGGCTAGCTCCTCGCATTACACGAGGACTACGAATCTCGACGCTAAGTGATTGTGAAAAAGGACTACAGTATTTAAGAGAATTACTTATCCCCTCTCTTGAAAATAGCATTCTTAAAGCACAGGAAAGCATGAAATTACTACGATTAAAGGAAGAGATATTAAGATGCTCCTATAAAGAACTTCACGGTGTGGAAATGCCCAATATAATGAAGTCTTTTGATAAACATAAAAGTAATTCTCAACCAGAGTTTGTACAGCAAATGTTAGTCTGTGGTGTATTTGGTGAAGTAGAATCCAAAATTCAATACGATAAGACAGGTCTTTTCCAAAAACTGATTTCTCCATTTGAAAGTGAACATTTCTTCAAGGAGTACTTCAATGAGTAAAAGCTACAAGCTCATGAGAGAATCAATGCTTGAATTAGATATAAGAGAGTTTGAATATACCCGTATTTTTAATGACTATAATCTATATACAGAGGGAGAACTGATAGAGTCGAAGCAGAGAGAAGCATTAATCTACCCAGAGAAGAGACTCCTTCTTGAGGTATATCTGAGAGATTGGAGAAATAATCAGGTAAGAATTAAATTAAGAGTCCCACAAAGAGTCATTCAATTAGATGAAATGCTTTTTTTTGAGAATGGCCCTGAAACAGAAATACTCATTGAAATTCAAAAAGATGGCTCACTTCTTTTCAATACTAATGGGATATTTAGTAGAAAGCTATTTTTAGAGCCATTTAAGTTTAATTTTCTCCCCTCTAAACTTTTAAATTTTACATACTTATCCAAAAGAAAGAATTATCAATCTAGGAGTAGATTCACTTATCAAGATGAGTTAGGCTTTGCTCACCTATATTGGCACAAAAGAGAAATGGAACAAAAGAAATACTTTGAAGCAAAAGAAAACCTAGAAGAGAAAATACTTCCAAGCTATAGAAGTAGAATCGTAAGAAAAGACTTCAATAGTCTCGACTTTACAATGAGGCCTACAGTTGATTAGCTTCTTCTAGACAATGCTCTATCATCTGTACAATCATTTTATTAAGGCTAAGCTCCTCATTCTCGGCATAAGCTTTTAAAACAGAATGTAACTCTTTAGGTAATCTCAAAGTTACAGCAACATCCTCACTACTTTCTTTCTTGGGTTTAAACTTGGCCATACTCTCTCCTCATTAACGACACTTATTAATGATACCATTTTTTAGTTGCATAAAAAGACACTGCGTGTTATAATGTATTATGAAGTCAAAAAAAGCTATCTACCTTAGAGTCTCCACCCAAAGGCAGGATTTAGCATCCCAAAGGCTAAGAGCAGAGAACTATTGTAAATCCCAGAGCTATTCAGTTGAGGACTACCTCATCTATGAAGACAAGATAAGTGGAGCAAAATCAGACAGAATTGCTCTTAATAAACTAATAGAAGACTGTAGAAATGACTTGATTGATACTGTTATAGTTGTTTCCTTATCAAGGCTTTCTCGCTCTCTTAGACACCTTCTTGATGTCGCTAATGAGCTTGCCTCTATGTCCGTAAAACTAATCTCAATAAATGAGCAAATTGATTTTTCTACGCCTATTGGAAAAATGATTCTATCTGTCACAGGGAGTATTGCGGAACTTGAAAAGAACCAAATTTCAGACAGGGTCAAGAGAGGTCTTGAGCATGCAAAGGCTCAAGGAAAGAGGATTGGACGTGAAAGAGTTATTTGTAGAGAGACTGTAATAAGTCTTCACAAGAAATCATTAACTAACATTGAAATATCTAAAATAGTGAAAGCAAGCCCCTCCTCTGTCTCTAGAATTATCAAGGCTTACAAGCTAGGTGAGACTAGTGCCGTATCCTGAGAGATAAATCATTTATCTCTCAGCATGTTACAAATTAAAATTTAGACCCGATGAATAAGGTATGAAGATGCAACTATCTATAAATCTAAGAACTTTATTATCAGAGTTTGATTGGTCTGTTCCAAAGCTAGCAAAAGAATCAGGGGTGAATACTCAGACAATTCACAACTGGCTTAAAGGTCAATCTCCTAGAGACTTAGGACAAGTCAAATTAGTGGCAAATACTCTCTCTGTAAGCTTAGATGACCTATGCTTTAGTACTATTGAGGAGAAGTCAAAAGAAGTTATCAAGCAGTTTCAAGATGAAATCTACGCAGGAAGATTTGAAGTAGTACTAAGACCAATTAAAGAATAAATAATTTTTACCGACAAGGCTAACTATCGAGGAAAATATGGAAAATAAAAATAATAAAAAGAAAAAATCGTCTATTTGGAAGATTCCAAAGTATTTTGCACTATTTCTTATTGGAGTAGCTATAGCTGTCCCCAAATACAAAAAATACAAAGCAATGAATGGCCCTTATAAAAGTGATATTGAGAATTATTTAAATCACAAAGAGGCTATCGCAAAAACATTCTTTAAGATGCAGGAACTAAGAGAATCACAACCTACAACTATTTCTGAACAAGACTCACTTGTGGCGGAGCTTAATAAGCTTTGCAATAATCTCCCTAAACCAACTTATAAATTTCAAGAAGATGTTTATAAAGCACAACTGAAATGGTGTGCAAATATGTTTAAAAAAGACAAGTACCTTATGAATGCTATGAAGCAAGGAGTACCAGAATCAGAGTACTCAAAAAAGTATGCAGAAATTTTTAGAGAAGCTGTAAAAGATGAAAACTTCACTATTGATGGTATGGACAAGTGGTATTCCGAAGTTGAGATGGCTCAATTCCTAGAGCATAACGCCTTAACAAGGCTTAAGAGATAAATGGTTATTAAGCACATCTTTCCTCTTTTAATACTACTCTGTGCTAATGCGTACGGAGAAGACAAGCCACTTCCACCGACTACTAAAGAGTACAAAAGTTGTTATGTAGCTAATATGAAAGCTAAGAATCAAAAGTGGATTACTAGAACACAAGAAAGAATTAGCTATACACGACAACAAGAGTATTACAAAAGAAATTCCTCTACGAAAAAGTCATACGAACAGTGGTTTAAAGTCGAAACTGATAAACTATCAAAAAAGCGTCTATTAATTCAAAGTCTCGAAAAAAAGTACGGCACCAAGGACGCTTCATCAAAGGAATGTAAGAAGTACTGGAAATTTTACTTTCTTGGTGATGATTTTGAATCCAGACTCTAACTCTACTAAATTTCAGAGGTTTACATTTCGTGTCAAATATTGAATAAACCTAGTTTATAAAATAAATATTGAATTTTATTAACTATAGCTTTTTCAACGGAAAAAAGCGGACTTCAAACAAATTCAAAAGATGAAATATTACATACCACTTACCATTCTTTTAGATGAACTCTCTATCACAGAGGACTTATTCTATGGTTCAATTTTTAAATCACTCACTAGAAACATTGATTTTAAAAATATTCATTTTTATATTGAGAAAATATTTGGAAATCCAAGACCAGACCTAACAGATATCATTATACCAGTAACTGGAAATAGTTTTTTAAATAAGAATGAATCGGAAAATCTTTTAGAAAGCTATAAGTTTTTAACGATTGATAAAAACGAAATACTAACTGCTTCCAAACAAGCAGGATGGTTGTTCACTCTAGATGAGGAATTCCCTTGTTTTATTGAAGCAGAGAGTGACTGTTTCTATGAACCAACGAACAAAGCATCTTTATCAAACATTTATATAAAGAAAGAAGACAAGAACAAGTTAACAGAACTTATAAATAGAACCACACATCCTTCATTAAACTTAAAAACTCTTCATATATTCTATGATGAAAGTCTTATTAAACTAAGCTCATCACAAGCATACATCATTTACTCTCTTCTATCTCTTAAACAAAATTCACAACTTGATGAGTTCACTTCTAAAGAAATAATCACAAAAGCATGGGAACTTTATAGACAAACTGAAGGCAATGAATTGAATAGATTTGGACTATCAAGAATTGATAACAACTCTGGATTTGAGATTGAAAATATTAGCTACTCAAATATCCAAAGGCTTTCTGATATATTTAAATCTAAGAAGGAACTTATTGGAAAAACAGAGGCACATTTAATTAAAATCAAGGGAGAAAGAAAAAACACAGCATACAAAATTAAGCTTCCCCCAAACTTCAGAGTGATTCTCTAACTCTTTGCAAAACTTTTTTCTACGACAAGCTAAACTCTTCTACGATAACCTCCATCTATTCTACATTTCTAAACACCTCTATTAAATGCTTTAAATACCTTCAATAAAGAATTGTTTCTAACAAAGATTCGATGCACCCGCTTGCATCCATATTAGTAAGTACAAAGGAGAGATAAGTGAGAAGAGAAACTCAAGCTTTAAGTATATCTAAGAGAGCAGAAAAACTCGTCAAAACAAACACCAATCTAATTATTGATGAAGAGAAGGAAAATGGGCCATGGACACTCAAAGAATGGAGTAATCCAAATAGAAAGATGCTCGAATCCATTAGCTACACTAATGCTGATAAGTATCATGCAAAAGGCTCAGCGACAGGTTCTACTTTCAGCAATGGAATTTATAAGCGTAGAAGAGTAATTAGATACTTATCTAAGCAGAATATAGATGTCGTTAGAAGACTTCGTAAAAGGGACGATAACTCTATCTGTGTTATCGTTATGCAGGTTTTTGAACAATACTCTTTTGGTGTTCTTCATAAAATTGGAAACCTTACTAAACTTATATCTCAAAGATTGATGAAGGAAACACTATCAAAAACATCTATCGACGGGAATGATAATATTTTTGAAGATGAAATTAATTATACAAATGGTAAGTGTCATTGGGACTATATTCAAAATCACTTAGTTGGATTTGAAAGCTATGTACGCTCGATTTTTGGAAAAATTTACTACCATATCTTAAAGCATAGCGATGTTCGTATTAACTTTAATGTAAAATTCTCTCATCTTGAACTCTATACAATGGTTAAGACTCACTCACCTAGCCAAGACTTAAATATATTTGAAAAGAAGATAAGGGATGAGTTTGGTGTACCAAGGTCTGAAAAGGATTCAAGAGGTAATATCGTAGGCCCAATTATCTACCATTTTAATACAAAGGATTACATTGGCTCATATATTAAGGTTTATCGAAAAACTGAAGACCTAATCAAAGTCGAGATAGTCTATTCTGACAGACATTTTTCATATCACAAAAATAAACAATACAAGAACGAAGGCCTTGGATATGTTCTTGAACAACTTCGACTAAAGACAGAGCGAGTACTTAGAAGGATTCTTGTAAATAGGTCTTTAAATCAAGAAAGTCTAACTTATGAAGAGTGCATCGAGGATTTTATTCCTCACGGTGGAAAACACTTTAAAAAGCTTATTCAAAAGCTTACCTCAAATGCAGGCTCCATAACTATAAAGTCAAAAGAGCGAGGTTACAGAAATGTTTTAAATCTCGTTAACAAAGGGATTTTAACAAAGGGAGGGGTTCGTTCTACCTTTGAGCTAAATCCAAAATATTCAGCATTAATCACACGCAATTTTAATTACGGAGGACAGAAATGATTAACTCAAGAGAGTTCCACGGAGCTATTGCTCTACAAGCTTACGGTGAAAAAGACATTGACCACAATGCATTTAAACATGCACTAGAAGCAACAAGAGGCATTCCATTATCAAAGAATTTTTATGGTGAATTTATTGAAAGTTTTTATGAAGAATATTGTACTTACTCAGTATTTAGCTCAGTGAGTTACCTTAAGCATCAAAAAGATGCCATTGATAAGGAAATTAAAGATAGAAAGCAAAGAAAGAGTACTCGCACAAAAAAAGGAGATAATAATGAATCAAAGAATTGATTTGGAGGACAAACTTAATAACGTTGATTATGATTTGCATGAAAAGCTCTTTAAAAAGAAGATATGGGAATTAAAAGATGTTTCCTTATTCACTGGATTGTCGGCCAAAACTATTCAAAACCGTATTTCCATTGAAAGGAAGCGTAAGACGAGAAGTAAGCGAGGGAATTTTATTCCCTATATGAAGCGTTGTGGCAGATTATTCTTTGACCCAGAAAAAATCCTTAATTGGATTGAAGAAGGAGATTAAGAATGAGTAAAAAACAACAAAAGCGTGAAAACATGTATATCCCTGTACCAAGCTGTAGAGGGATATGTAAGCACAAAAACACAGGAAACTACCAAGCGACTAAAACGATACGCAATAAGACTACGAGGAGAACGTTTGAAAGTCTCAGACAAGCTAAGAACTGGCTAATTACTTTTAATGGGGTTGACGAAGACCAAAGTCAAGAAAGGCAATATGCATCCCTTAAGGAAGTCTGGGACTCGATGCAGAAACATCACTTTCCAACACTCGCCAAAAGTACGAAGACAATTTGGTTAAGACGCTATCAACTTTTGAAAACTCTTGAACATCTACCTATGAACCTCATTACGAGAAGTAAAGTAAGGTCTTGGGTTGAAGAAAACGTTGAGTATTTCAAAAGTGACTTTTATGAAGGAAGTTCTCGTGGAAAAGCAAAAAGGTGTAATCTTGATAATGAGCTTAACTTGTTCACCACAATTTTCAACTGGTATCAGAAACATGAGCTGTATGAACAAGAAGCAAAGTTCTTAATTAATCCTGTAAGAACCGAACATAAGAAGCTAGGTATTATTAGACCGAAGCCTGTTAGGGATATGAATATTTCAGTAGAAGAATGTCTTAGATTCTTTGAACATCTTAATCCTCTATACAGAGATTTAGCTATGTTTCAATATCTTACAGCAAGTAGGATTGGTGAAATTGCAGGACTTCAGTGGCATAGAGTTGATTTTTCAAGGAACAAAGCAACAATTATGGAGACATGTTACTGGGATAACTCCTCTAAAACTTTTGTATCTTTGAACGATTCTCCTAAAAACAAAGAACCACGACCTTTCTATTTAACACCAATTTTAAAGGCTATACTTTTAAGGAGACAAGAAGATAGGTTTGAAGGAAGTAACTTTGTTTTTCATGTTAACGGTAAGCCTCTAAATTACGGCACTATTCAGAAGAACTACCGCCAAGCTCAAAGACGAGCAGGTATTCCACACTCAGGTACTCATATATTGAGACATGGAATGGCAAAACTAGCTCGTAAAATTGGTGGTGGACTTGATGCGGTTATAGCAATGACTGGCCATAAGGACTTTAAGTTAGCAGACCACTACTCAAAGCTTGACGAGGAGCTCAATAAAGAAGTTTCTTTAAAAGTTACTGAAGAGATTAAGAAGAAAATGATTGAACTTGGGTATAAAGACGAAGCTTTACCTATTCAAAATCATTATCACAATGTTATTCCACTAAGTAGCTTTAGAGTTAATCAAGGTAATCAGTTGGTAATTGACTGATTACCACTGATTACTTAAACTAACTCACTGAGTAAAATCTAATTAAAACATGAGGTTATAAAGCAAGTGCCCGAGCTCCCGGAGGTCGAGACCATCAAATCACAATTATCCAACGTTCTCCCAATGGAGATCCAAGACGTCGTCTACTCAGATGTGAGTGACTCAATTGTGAAAGACAAGGACTTCAATCCGCGAGGCATGACTCTCCAAAGAGTCGAGCGACAAGGAAAAGTTCTGCGCTTCTTTTTCACCGATACACACGGCAATGAGTGGCGTGCAATTTCAGGTTTAGGAATGTCGGGATCGTGGCGAATTGCAACTGAAGAAATTACAGAAAAGCATACTCATATAAAACTCATTGGTACAAATGCCAAAGGCCCGCTGCACTTGGGCTATATTGACCCGAGACGCTTTGGTGTTTTTCATCTCTACTCTCCACCTAATGAAGCGACTTGGTTAACACGTCTAGGCCCTGATGTTTCTAAGGCTGAGTTCACACTTGAGTATCTTTTGATGCTTAAAAAAGAAAGGCCTAATAAGGTTTTAAAACCATTTCTTTTGGAGCAGAACTTTTTTTCGGGTGTTGGTAATTATATGGCAAGTGAGATTTGTGCTCACGCAGGAGTTCGCCCAACTCGTCGAATGAAAACACTCACAAAGCTTGAGTTAGAAAAAGTTTTCATGGCCATAAGAATTGTTCTCGATGATTCTATCGCAACTGGTGGAACGACTTTTTCAGGGGGCTATCAAGATGCCTTTGGTGAAAAAGGTGAAGGCGTTAAAAATCTAGTGGTCTTTTATCAGAAAACTTGTCAGCTCTGTAAGAAGAGTGAAGTGAAGAAGATTACACTTGCTCAAAGAGGGACCTACTACTGTCCGAAGTGTCAGAAGTAGAATTATTCAACTAAGAGATAATTATCAATTTTATAGTGGTTAATTTGATTGACCAAATAGAGTCTGCCCTTCTTTGTAATGATACGAAAGAAGTCATTTCCCATTTCCGGATCGCGAAGTTTTTTTCTAAGACGACTAAGGCCTACATCCATTGTATTCTCACTCGTTGAACCAAAGAGAATATCAGAGAGCTTTCCCTTTTCTCCATTACCCGCGCGATTGATGAGGCGAAAGAGTTCCATATCGGTACGACTAATGATGTGAAAGAGTTTATAAATTTCCATCAAGTGAAAACGGCCAAAGAGGGCCTCGATAAAATCGTCCACTCCCATGCTCTTTAAGACACAAAGATTTCCACCAAGTGGTAAGAAGCGATTTAGGTTTCTTTGGGTGAAGTCATCGACAACATAGACATACTTAAGAGTGGTGTATTTTACTTCTTCGATTAATTCATCAGGAATGGTATCAAGTTCAACAATAAGAAGTTCACCTACTCCAGTTTGAGAAGGTATTTCATCGAGATACTCAATAGGAAGACCGAATGCCTCTTCAATAGCATCTGCATAAAAGAGCTTTCTCTTATCTGTGGTGTAGGCCAAAATTTTCATCTCTACCTCCAAGTAATTTTACTTGAAAGCACTTCAATGAGATCTTATTTTTTTTCTAATAAATGTTTTGGAATTTCGTAATTCGTTAAACGACTCACAATATAGAGTCTTCCACTCTTTGTGATAATACGAAAGAAATCATCTCCAATTTCAGGATCGCGTAACTTCTTTCTTAAGCGGCTTAAGTTAACATCCATTGTACTCTCACTTGTGGAGCCAAAAATAAGTTCACTTAATTTTGACTTCTGACCGTTTCCGGCCCTTAAGATAAAACGAAATAATTCAGTATCGGTATGACTAACGAGGTGGAGCATCTTGAACATTTCCATTTGGTGAATACGACTTGTGAGAATCTCCATGAAGTCTTCAAACGGAATCCCCTTCACTGCAAATAGATGACCGCCAATTGGCAGGAGGCGATTAAGGTTATTTTGCTTAAGTGTACTAACCAGCGTCACGAATTTAACCCTTGTATACTGGACCTTTTCAATGAACTCATCAGTGATCTCATCTAAATCTAAAATGAGTATTTCGCCCGGAGGAAGTTCAAATGGAAGTTCGTCTAAGTACTCAAACTTGGCACCATAGAGGGCCTCTATTTCCGACTCCCTAAAGATTTTCTTATGATTAGACGTGTAAGCTTTTAATTTTATTGACATAGTAAACCTTACGTATTTGTAAGTAAATAATATTGCCTAAACATATTATCATCATGTTGTACCAATAACAATAGTTGGTAAATAATAAAACTGGAGGTTATGGATGAAAGAAAGAAGAGTGTTTGAGAACATCGCTGAATTAATAAAAGTCAAAAGACGTTCTTTATCACCTAAGGTGTCACAACAAGGATTGTCGTACCGCCTAGGTTATAAGAACGGACAATTTATAAGTAATATTGAACGCGGACTATGCTCTGTTCCACTACGTTCACTGAATACTGTTTGTAGTGTTTTAAAAGTATCGAAAGAAGAGCTTAAAGAAGTACTGCTTAAAGATTACGAGCAAACGATTGATAACTACTTCGCGGAAGCGGCCCTACAAGAACAGGCCAGCGCGAGTGTTGAAGCAAGGGACGCTTCAGCAACTAGTGACAAGGAACTGAAGGGTAATTTTGAATTTGCCAGCAGTTTAGTCATCTAATTACAGGGTGACTTCGATTCCCCTCAGGTGTACTCAACAAGCACTTCGATTCAATATAATTTGAGTACACCTGAGGAACTTTTTCAAATTAAGAAATTTAGGCCATAATGCTCCCACTACAAAGTTCACGCTCACGAGGTTTAAATGGAAACTCAATCCCCATTACATAAATTAATTAATCATTTCAAAAATAAACGCGGCCAAATCTATACGGCCTCGTTCTTTTCAATCTTAAATAAAGTATTCGACATTGCTCCTCCCCTGTTAATTGGTCTTGCCGTTGACACTGTCGTCAAACAAGAAGACTCATTTCTTGCTGGCATGGGAGTAAGTGATAAGGTCGAGCAAATCTATATCCTAGGTTTTCTCACATTTGTGATCTGGGCCCTTGAGTCCCTCTTTGAATACCTTCTTAAATTATGGTGGCGTGGGTTGGCCCAAGAAGTACAACATGATCTTCGAATGGAAGCCTACGACCATCTTCAAAACCTACATATTTCTTTCTACCAAGATAATAACTCTGGGAATTTAGCGACAATTCTTAATGATGATATCAACCAACTCGAACGCTTTTTAGATGTTGGCGCCAATGATATTATTCAAACGCTAACAACTGTTGTTTCAATCGGTGGAATCTTCTTTTACCTTTCGCCTCAAATTGCCCTGCTCTCACTGACACCAGTGCCATTTATTCTTTGGGGAAGTTTCTACTTTCAAAAGAAAGTACAACCTCGTTATCAAAATGTTAGAAGCGAAGCTGGATTACTTGCTAGCATGCTTGTGAATAATATTGCAGGGATGATGACGATTAAGTCCTACGTTGCTCAAAAGTTTGAGTACGATCGCCTAGAGAAGCAGTCTAATCAATATGCTAAGGCCAATAAAGATGCCATTCGCGTCTCTTCTTCTTTTAGCCCAATCATTAGAATGGCCGTTCTATGTGGATTCCTCTTTACTCTCATCATTGGTGGTATCGACGTTCTTGATGGAAAGTTAGAAGTAGGTTCTTACTCTGTTCTAATCTTCTTAGTTCAAAGACTTCTTTGGCCACTAACAAGACTTGGTGAAACTTTTGATCTTTACCAAAGATCAATGGCCTCAACATCTCGAGTGATGGAGTTAATTGAAACAGAAGTTAAAGTAACTGATGGTGGTAAGGAGCTTCAAGAATTTAAAGGCGCTGTTGAGTTTAGTGGCATTAACTTTAAATACGACGAAGAAGATAATACAGGTCTGAAAGATATCAATCTAAAAATTGATGAAGGCCAAACCATTGCCCTTGTAGGTCCTACAGGTTCAGGAAAGTCCACAATGTTAAAGCTTCTCCAACGCTTCTATGATCCTCAAACAGGGGCCGTAAACTTTGATGGCCACAATATTCGCGATCTAAAGCAGAACTCTCTTCGCTCACATATTGGATTTGTCTCGCAAGAAACATATCTCTTTCACGGAAGCGTATTAGAAAATATCATCTATGGCTCACAAGGTGCATCTGAAGTTGATGCTATGAGAGCGGCAAAGCTTGCTGAGGCCCACGATTTTATAGAGCTTCTACCAAATGGTTACCAGACAATTGTTGGTGAGCGAGGACAAAAACTTTCAGGAGGCCAAAGGCAGCGTATTGCCATTGCTCGTGCCATTTTAAAAGATCCGAAGCTTTTCATTTTCGACGAGGCCACAAGTGCCATCGATAATGAAACAGAAGCGGCCATTCAGCGCTCTCTTAAGACAATCACAAAAGGGCGCACAACAGTCATGGTGGCCCACAGGCTTTCGACAATTATTCATGCAGATCAAATCTGCGTATTAAATGAAGGAAAAATTGAGCAACGTGGAACTCATGAAGAACTCATCGC
Source organism: Bacteriovorax sp. BAL6_X (assembly GCF_000443995.1). Lineage (NCBI taxonomy): Bacteria > Pseudomonadati > Bdellovibrionota > Bacteriovoracia > Bacteriovoracales > Bacteriovoracaceae > Bacteriovorax > Bacteriovorax sp. BAL6_X. Next base: position 707,489 of record NZ_AUMC01000003.1, on the reverse strand, counting down.
TCAAGAAGGATTATATAAAGCTCTTTGGAATGTTCAGACAGGAGCAGTCTAAACTAGAAAGCAAATTTAAGTGAAGAATAAATGGTGTCGTTAGCTCGATAAGCTGACCAATAAGAATTCTTATTTGGCGACTTAATCAGCTCGGCACCTAAATTTAAACTAGCAGCACCACGCCAGAAAGCATAAGTCGCTTCAGCTTTTAAGATAATATCATCGCGATCAAAGTCATATTTTAAATCTCCCATCACATTGATGAAGTCATTAAAGTAATAACGGCCACGCATACCAAGAGCATTACTCCACTTCGCCGTATCAGAGAAGAAATCATCTGATCCACGTTCATTATTAGTAAGCAGGTTGATATAGTTTAAAGAAAACATATAGTAACCTTGATTGACGTTAAATGAGATAGAAGCGTAACTCTCTTTTTCGTAGTTAGGCTCGATATTGAAATATTCTGATTCAAATTTCTTATTTTCTTCTCGACTAAAATCTACAACCTTAAAGTCATTTCCAAAAGTAGCTGTCGGGTCACTCATATCAACACCAGCAACCATTTGCACGTCACCTAATTGTTGCTTGTATTGAATCCCATAATAAAGATGGTGGTTAACAACTGGTGAAGCATCAACGGCAATGACATCGCGATCTTGATCAAAACGAGCATCAGCATTCATCTGCAGACTATTTTGCGGCTTATAGATAAAGAAGGCCGAAATTTCAGAACTCTTCTCTTCATTAGTTCCAGAAAGTCTAAATCCAAGTGACTTATTCTTTACAACGTCATTATAGATATTAGGCATATCAATAGTGTAATAAAGAGGAAGAACATTACCTTCAAGTACCGTGTACTTTGGAGGAAGTCTTACCCACTCACTCTTACTCGATACATTCCCACTTTCAATCTCTAGTCCTGGATTCATCCCTGGCACAAAGAAGTATGAGAAAAATACTGAGAAATTTAGATTCTTATTAAATTTGCGGTCGTATTGAATACCTACTACACCTTCCTTCTTTTCAGAAAGTAAGTAGAAACCTTGATTAGGGTTTAGGGTACTAAGTAGCCAGTAATCCTCATTCTCATTCCACTTTAGAAGCTGTCGCCCAAGTGAGATACGATTGTCCTCATCTTTGAACTCGATATAGGCTTCCGGCATAGAGAAATTAAAGGCAGGCTCTTTTGTCACATAGGCCCTTGCTGCAAATTCACCGTAGACTTTTCCATTCCATGCTCTTGTCTCGTAACTTCCTTCAATCTGGGCCCAGTCATCATACTCTGACTTCTTAGCTGGATCATTTAATCGCTGGAATTTCTCATAAGATACGCTTCCATCAAGCTGTGCGTAGACAGCAAGGCCAGATAACGACACGCATAATAATGTAACTTTTTTGATGAATTTATTCATTAAAGTTAATTAAATCAGAAAAGATTCGTAAATAGAAGCTTTTAACTCGGATTTGGTAGCTATTACCTTAGGTGTTAACACTTTTGACAGTATACCGTTAGGAATTGTGTACACTTTTAACGCAGTCTGTAAAAACATTTCAAAATATTCGGTTATTCCTTTTCATTTAACTAGAAATTTTCTAGAATTTGGGTGAGGGAATTATGACCAAACACACTAAGTTACTGAAATTACGAGATTTCATTGCCTACCTTCTGGTAGCGCTACTAGTTTCGTCTTGTGGTTTCATCAATGATGACCCTGTCGAGGGTGCAGATATCGCTGAGTATGACGGAATTTCAGCTAGTTGCAAAATTGACACGGATCGTATCAAAAAGCTATTCGAAATTAATATCGAAAAAGATCTTAATTGCGTCCAAGATACTCTGAATAAATTCAAATATGTTGAGTCCAGAGATAATCGTTTCTTCTTCCGTGAAGATATCGTGAAATTTGCTCGTAAATATATGAATAATCCAGCTGGTTCTGCTGACGATATTATTGAAGGCTTAGACCTTCTTTTCAAACTGAACACTCTTCTACAAAGAGATATCCCGGGACAAATGTCTCGAACAAAGATTGATTCATTCTTTCAAATCCTAAAAGAATTTAACCGCTCAGCAGTTAAGATTGTAGCCACAGTAAAAGAGCTACAAGATGTAAAATCAAAAGAAGATTATTATAAGACTTCGGCGATCCTTAGAGCACAGGCCGATGCTTTTTCTGCAAACCTAAATGAAATCCTTCAACAAATTCCTGGCCCTGCACAGGCCATTGATATTCAAAGTCTAATTCTCGATATTACGAGAGACCTTAAAGACTTCAAACTTGGTAAGGAACTTCTAAACTCACTACTATTTGCTAAGAAGCTATTTCTTGGTGGTTCACGTATCTACGTTGACTCTGATGAGTTTGCCCAGCTATTCACTTTCTTCCCAGTTTTCTTACAAAACACAATTGATATCTTCTTCCTTAAGAAGGAATACTTTGAAGATGGTTCTGAATACTTTAACAAGCTTGCAAATAATCTTGAAGAGCTGAAGCTCTTTGTTTACGAGCACCAGAAAGAAGAAAATATTATTACGATTGCCGATATCAACAATATCATTGATGAATTCTTTAACGAAGATGATGACTTTATTTCGACAATTCTTGGTACTAATAAAGATACTAACGTTAAACTTAAGTCACTTATTCGTTATGCAAAAAGAGACCTAATTCGTGGAAATCCAGAAGTCTTCTCTTATGCTGATGTTGAGCTATCACTTGGTGTCGTTAACGTTGCACTAAGATCTTTTGAATCAGTAAACATCTTAAATGATCTTGTTAAGGAGATCGAAGACAAGGATTTTAATAGTAAAATTGAAATTAAGAAGCAATTCCGTGCAGAAGTTGGACGCCTAAGTGAGAATGCAAAGAAGCTTTTAGACGAGGATATCTCGATTCCTCGTAATCACGAAATGAATGTTCTTAAATTCGCTAATGACACAATCAAGCTTTATGATATTGATCTTATCGAAGACGTTGTTAAGTCATTTATGGCACTCAAAGTTGTTACAACAGGTGGTAGCCGCGAAACACTTCTTTTCCCGGAGCTTATGACGCTTCTATCAAAGACAGATCCTCTTGCGGCCCTATTCTTTGACCTGAAATATCTAGCTAAGGAATACCTAGAAAAGACTCCACTAGAGAAGAATAACTTCTTCCTAGCTCAGGTTAGATCTGTTCAAGACCTTATTCTAAATGAGCTTGAAAATGATCAAGTTATTACAATTACAGATATTAATAAGCTGATTGAACAATTCTTTAATAAGCCTGAAGATCTTGATAAAGGGATCGCTATTAAGAACCTTGTTCTTAATTATAAAGATAATATTTTAAGACTTCCGCCAGAAGTTGATTATCTTTCATTTAAACAATTTAAATCGACAGTAAATGTAGTTGCTATTGTTTATCGCTACCTAGCATTCCTTGATATGCATATTGAGAATGTTAAGCTTTTTAAAGATGACGGTTCAAAAACGGCCAGAAAAGTTATCTCGCGTAAGGAATATGTAAACCAATTCCTTTCAATTAAAACTGAATTAGCAAATTACCTTCTTGATAAGGACTTTATTAATCAAGATGGACTTATTAAATCACTAATCGCTCGCCTTAAAGAGTCAGGTGGAATGTTTAAGGAACCATTTAACTGGAAGCTTTACTCAGAGGCCATGGCCCTTAAAGGCCTAGTTCTTGGTGGCAATAACCTTATTTTAAATCGTGATGATCTTTATCACCTAACTGAAAAGTCACAAACTCTTGCAGAAGTTCTTTATGATGCATTCTTCACAGACTTCTCAGATGAGACTCAGTCAGTACAGAATACGGCGAAGGTTCTTGAGCTTCTACGTAAGACTCGCTCAATCTTCCACCCTATAACTGAAAAGAAGAATTACTTTACAGCAAAAGAGATTCTTTCATTTGGTGATGAGCTAATTAAAGAAATTAATCGCAAGTCAGATACTCCTAAAGATGAAAGTGAGCTACTAAAGCTTTCAAACTTTAAGCGCACACTAATTGACTTTACTCAGCGTATTTTTGATCCAATCCCACGCTCGGAGCTTATGTATCCAATTCCATGTAAGCCAAACCCTGCTTACGATGCAGATAAGCAAGGTAGTTCTAAGTGGATTTGTACAGAAATCGATCCTCCGGGAAGTGAAAATTTTGACCTTATGATTACAAGTGATGCTGTTAATCGCATTCTTGATATTGCAGATAGCGCATTTGAAACACTTCTATTCTCAGATTCGACTTTCCAATTCTTTAACAAAAGAATGAATACCCCTAAGCCGTTATATATTGATCGTCGAGAGTACCCAACGGAAAAAGAAGTTCCAGAGTATAAGCTAATAACGAAGAGATCATATGTCGTTCTAATTGAAGAGTTTACGAAAGTTGCGCGCGACTACCGCTACTTTAGAAATAAAGATGGCTTCCCAACTTATCAAGCAGATATCGTTAGAAACAAAACAGGATTCAACTCAATCATGCTCTTTAGAAATGTGCTTCCGCATGTGCTTGAGGGCTACAAGACAGAAGGCGACACAACTCCTCCAAGACTATCGAAGGGCCTATCTGATAACCAACTTAACAATGCCCTAGTTGGACTAAAGGCCGCTCTTGAAGAGATGGGACTGTGGACAGAAGATTTTAAGACTTTTGGTGAGAATATTCTTCTTCTATCAGATCTCTTCCAGGCAACTTCTGGTGGTGACCTTTTCATCAACCTTGATGAAGTGAGTGAGTTCATTGAACTGATCTTTACAGCAGCAAAGATTACAACTCTGATCGAAGAGAATCTATACGAAGAAAAAGAATGTGATACTAGAATTGATGAAGCAGGCTTCTCAGTGATGGACTCAAAGTGTATTCGTACAAAATTCTTTGATAAGTTATTTGGAGAGAGAGAGCTAAACCTTTCTAAGTACTTCCCTCGTCTTAAAGAATACGTAAACAACAATAGCAGAGAACACGTTGTTGAGTTTATCAAAGGTGTTGAGATCTTCTCAAGAAGTGTTGAAGACGTTGATAAAATTTGGTGGAGAAAGAAAGACTTCACACTTGTACTTGGAGCAATGTTAAATATCGAATCGACTTATATTCGTTTTGATAGAAACGCAGATAATAAATTGGACCGTGGTGAACTAGATCGCGGTTACAAGAATGCATATAAAAACGCAATCATTAGTATTGCTAAACTAAAAGGTAAATTAAAGACCTTTGGACGTACAGCATTCTTCTACCTATTAAAGTACCACAAAGACCCGGGTGCGATTAATATCGCCTGGACTCATGTGTGGTTTAAGAAATACTTTAATGATTTTGAGGCCAAGCGTCTTGATATCAGTGAGCTACTAAGATTCTTAGTAGACAAGCGAAAGCCAGAGGATCCTTCAATTATGTTTAAGGAAGAATTGGCAGCTTGTGCACTCGGTAGATCTGATGTTGATGAAGATGAGCTAAACGAGATTTTCAAGGGACTAAGTATTGAAATGATCGAAGCGCAAATTAAGCAATGTCACGCTGACTACGTTCAATCAAACGGAAGTGAAGCATTTTATGGAAATTTTCATTAATCAAACTGTTGCCATCCTAATCGATGGCAACAATATCGAAAGAAGTATTCACAGCGTAACAAATAACTCAAATACGATGGTTAATTTTGATACGCTCATCCCAAAACTCCTAGATAATCGCGGTCTGAACCGCCTGATCTATTTTAGAGAGGGTAAGAATATCTCTTCTAAACTTACTGAGCGATTACATAATCACTACTACGGTTCGGTTATCCCTTGCCACAAGAGTGCTGATATCCCTCTGACTATTAAAGCGACACAGCTGGCCTCAAAAGTTGATACAATTATCATCCTTTCAGGAGACTCTGACTATATCGAGCTTGTTCGCCACTTAAGATCAGAAGGTGTTCGTGTTGAAATCGCCTCGATCCCAGAAACGACTTCTAGCCTTCTTGTGGAAGAAGCCGATTATTATCATGAAATTGATGAAAGTGATTGGTTTGAACTGCAAGGTCAATCAAGACAGGCAAGGCCAAAGAAGTATAGTAAGAATAAGCGTAACTAACTCAAGACTGAAGGAGATATCGACTTAGACAAAGCTCAGATAAAGAGTGATCGACTTCCTTTAGCTTCTCTTTGAGTTCAGCGACAGGAACAAATTCTAATTCGATATCCTCGTCTTCATCAAAATTTTGTTTTCCATCAGGACGACAATTTTTAGCAAGGTAGAAGTGAGCAGTGTTGCTCAAGAAAGCAGGGTTAACACTTACCGGACCAAGACTCTCCCACTCATCACTGATATAGCCAGTCTCTTCCTCCAGCTCTCTCTTTGCAGCAGCAAGTGGATCTTCACCGCGCTCAACAGCTCCGGCCGGAGTCTCTATTGTGATAACATCCTTACCAAAGCGGTACTGCTTAACAAGAACGACTTTATCATCTTCGGTAATGGCGACAATATTTACCCAGTCGGCAAGACGGATAATATCATAAGGGCCTGCGCCAATTGGCTTTGTTGGATGAGTTGCAATAATGGTTTCATATAAAAAGATATTGCCACGATAGACATTCTTTCTCTCTTTAATAATCCACTTTTCCATCTAAACTCCTAGAACTCCATTAGCATCGCAGCATCATTTGCCTTTGTTGACTCTAAGATTCTCTCATTAGTGCGATCTCTTAATTCAAGATATTTTATAAAGGCATCCTTTCCGACTTTTTCTAACAGAAGGTCATCATATTTCTTTTGAATTTCGCGATCAAAGGCCATCTCTTCTTCAGTCGGATTGTAAGTGTAGTTTTCACCGTACTTCTCTTCTAACTGTTCATGCATTTCTTCAAACGCCGATACCTTATCGTTAAAGAGACCTTCTCTCATATTCAAATAGTCTTTATATTCTCTCTCAGTAAGGCCAAGTTCAGAAATGAAGAGCTCTTTTACATTTTTCAGCCATTCTTCTTCAAGACGATCAAACTCTTCCTCTTTGGCCTCTAGCCTTCTCTCAAGATCCTCATCGTCAACGACGTCCAGCTCTAACTTTGTCCCATCATCATTAGCTTCAACGGCCTCAGCACTATCATCATTGCCAGCAGTAATCTTCTTAGCTGGCATATCCTCAAATTCAACAACTTGAATTTTAGAGGTCATAATATCCTTGGCCTCATTGTCTTTAGCTGTTTTTAAATTTGATTGTTGAGAATTAAAGAAGTAGGCACCACCGGCTGCGATGGCAAGTATGATTATTGCAATTACGATTTTTTTCATAAATTAACTCAAGGTTTAATATTTTCAAATATTATATTAGCACCTAAACGCTTAGCTGTCCTCATTTGTTCTTTAGTTCTTACTGTCCAAAAGACAATTTTATTAAAAGTAAAATGTTTGATGATACTAAGCTGTACCTTTGAGTATGTGTCGATATCAAGGCCAATATAGTCAGGCCTGATAACAGGAATGAAAGTCATATTTTCTAAGAGCTTCTGCTTGAGAGGGTTTAGAGTCGTGTCACTAAAGTCTCTTGTGACAAGAAGGCCTAAGATCACGGCCGGATAGTGCTTGCGAAACCACTTTAAGGTAAATGGATTAAAGGATTGAATTGTATAATCCCCTTCATATCCTTGAAGGACCTTCATCACTTCTGACTCAAGCTCTCCTGTATGCTCAAAAACCTTAAGTTCAATAATAAGTGGAACTTGCCCGTTTACTAACTCCAAAACTTCCTTAAGCGTTGGAATCTTCTCTTTTGTTTCTTTGATATAGAGTTGCTTTAGGCTATCAAGCGTGTACTGAGAGACCTTTCCGTTGCTACCAGTTAGACGCTCAAGAGTTTCATCATGAAAGACCACCACATGGCCATCACTTGATAAGTGGACGTCTAATTCAATAGCGTAATTATATTTAATGGCCGCCTTGAAAGCGGCCATTGTATTTTCAGGTTTTTTGTCGTCGTGCAAACCACGATGGGCAATATATGTATCGAGATAGAATGCCATTATAATGTTCTTAAGAACATACGAAGATCTGATTTGTCCTCTTCACTAAGTAGTTCGTTCCCCTCTTTATCCGTAAAGATTCGATTATAGTGACCCGAATTTGAAAGTCCAGGTAACTTTGTATTGTAATATGCTTCTCTAATTCGTCTCTCTTCAGGTATATCCATCCCAACAGGAAAACCATTACAATCAAAATCGAAGTCTAGCATAGGATCAACTGCCGGAATCTGGTAGAATTCCTTCACTCGTTTTGATGGCGGAGTCATAAGCTCACAAAGGTTTGGAATAGAGTTATTGTGCATATATGGCCAACGCGCCCAAATTCCATTTAATGGAGGTGGTACGTAACCCTTTTGTGGCTCAACTACTGTCTTCATCCACTTAGATATCGCAAGTTCATTTAAAGCATCAGCAAAGTAGGCCGTTCCTTGGTAGCGAAGTGGATCAGTTCCAACATCCTTAACAGGAGTCTTTTCGTGATATATGAGCTTTCTTGTTTTAATCTGCTCACTCTTAGACATCAGCCCAGAGAATGGAAGATCCCAATTCTTTTGATATTCTCCGTGACATTTTTGACAACGGTTTTCAAAATGCTTTTGACCTCTTTTTGCAGCATCAATATCAATCCTTGAAACATCAAAGAAGTCATCAATGCGAGGCGCTTTTGTTGAGAATGCTGCAGCAGTTAATTCCTTAATAATTTCAGGATTATCTTGTAACCATTTTTCTAGCTCATATAAATCAGTACCACGCCCAAGTTCATTCCAAAGAAAATTTGTAAAGATTGGGTTTCCTTCAACAATTGATCCATCAGATAACCAACGAGTTTTATATTTCAGCGTCCACCAAGGCATAGGCTTAGAGTCAGCAACTGTTGACTTAAGCGGATTAAACCTTGGAAAGACTTCATTTAATTTCGACTTTGATGCATACGCATCTTGCTTTCTGTGTGCAAGAGAAAGAGCTACTTGAGGAAGAGAAGTATCAAGTCCTAGAACCATTGGAGATGCCGCTCCAACAGAATGAATATTCTTCTTTGTTCTCTTAAGCATTGCTACTTCATCATCAGTAGCATTCGTAACTTTTTGGAAGGTCTTAGTTGGAATAAATGGTAGTAGCTTCTTAGCTTTTACAAAGAGCTCATTTGCCTTAACTGTTTTATTTGTAAGCCCCATAACAGATGTTCCAAAGAGGCTTGCAGAGTGGCAAGTAGCACAACTAAAAGTAAGTCCTTTCCCCCACTTCGTATCAACAATACTAGCACCCATATAGTAGTCTGGCTTATAACCATCAGGATAAGGGATACGATAAATCCCGTTCGCATCTTCGTCATTATAAGGGTTAAGTCCAAGCCACTGATAAAAAGATTCAACACTATTAACGCCAAATTTCTTTTCACCAAGAGTTGTTAAAACAAAATTAACAAATTTTTCATCACGAAGTTCAAAGAAATTATTAAAAGCTTCATATGGAATTAGAAGTCCCGTAACACTTACTGGCCAAACGAGAGCATGTTTAAGCCCATCTTGGGTGACTTGTTCATATTCTTCTTGAGAGAGTTGGTAGAGGTTTTCGCGATTCTCACCCTTTTCAATTTTAGCATCACGGCCCCAATTAGGTGCGTATGAAAAAGCCTGTAAACTAATTAGCAGTAAAAGTAGTGATTTCATCCTCTCTCCCTCTAAAATTTAAAATAAGATTAGCTTCTTACGAGTATAATCTTCCATCGCATACGCGATCCCCTCACGGCCAAGTCCAGAATCTTTAATCCCTCCATAAGGCATAGCATCCATGCGAAATCCAGGGACGTTATTGAAGATAATTCCTCCAACATCAATTCTTCGGCTAGCTTCCTTCATATTTACTAAGCTGTTCGTAAAAACACCAGCTTGGAGTCCATATTTTGAATCATTTACAAGCTCAATGGCCTCCGAGAATGAGTCATAAGGTTCTAGAATTACAACAGGGCCAAAGATTTCCTCTGAAACCACCTTCATATCCAAGTCTGTATTCGTTAGGACTGTTGGCGCATAGATATGATGATCTTCATCAATAATATGGCCGCCACATAGTAACTCGGCCCCATTTGAGATGGCCTCTTGCACCCACTGATGAATTCTCTCAAGAGACGCCTCGTTAATCACAGGCCCATTGATAACACTCTCATCTCTAGGGTCACCTGAGCCAATAGTCTCCACTTGCTCAAGAAATTGTTCTACAAACTCCTCAAAGATCTCACTGGAGATAAAAACTCTCTGGGTTGAAATACAAATTTGTCCTGAGTATAGAAATGAGCCGGTAATAATCTGTGACGTAACGGCCTCCATATCCTCAACGTCATTAACAATAACGGCGGCGTTTCCACCAAGCTCTAAAAGACACTTCTTCTTTCCACTTAAGGCCTTAAGGGCCCAACCAACTTTAGCACTTCCCGTAAACGAGAAGACATTAATTCTGTCATCTTCTAAGAATCTTTGTGCAAGTTCGTCTTCACAGATCACAATATTTACAACACCCTTTGGAAATCCAACACGTGAAAGTAATTTAGCAAAGGCCAGTAAAGTAATTGGAGTTTGCGGTGAAGGCTTAACGATAATACTACAACCAACAGCAAGAGCTGGTGCAATCTTATGAAGAGCTAGATTGAGTGGAAAGTTAAATGGTGAGATACCAAAAATGATCCCTTCTGGTTCGTGTCGAACCATGGCCATCTTATCTGATCCTGCTCCATAAGAGAGATCAGGAGTTTCGCTACTGTGATGACGGGCCTTCTCCGCAGCAAGTCTAATAGTTTCCACACAACGTCTAATCTCACCCTTCGCATAGCTAATTGGTTTTCCTGCTTCTAAGCATATTAAATGAGAAAAGAATGAAGCCTCTTCCTCTAAGAAGTCAGCAAGTTTAAAAAGTAACTTACTTCTTTGTGCGCTATCAAAATCTTGAAACTCCTCAAATGCATTAAGTGACGACTGCATAACTTTTTCATACTGGTAAGAAGCTAAGAGATCCACTTCGTTTAAAATACTTTGATCGTATTTATTTAAAACTTCTATTGAGTTTTCACCGTAAAGAAATTCATCGTCCACAAATGAGGAACGAAATTGCGAAAAATTTTGCATAAAAAAACCACCTTGCTTAAGGTGGTATTGTATCTATTGTGAAAATCATGGGTCAATTAATATTGCTTAAAAATCGAACTCACTTCCAGCATGCTGAGTAGTCAATTCATAATTCAAGGAGGGATTATCTTTTAAGAAGAGGTCTTCTCCTCCCATAAATAATTTAATAGAACATAGATAGCAAAGCTTAATTTTAACTTCTCTTCCATTAAAGCTTGAGTACAACCTAGCTTTAATCATCTTGCTTCTGCGAGGTCCGTTGGCCAATGACCAGTTACGCCCTGCAGCTGAACATGCATCACACATTACTACAACCCCTTATTATTTCAGATAGATAAATTGTCTTTAACAATAGTTTCTATAGATTTTATCGTCATTCTAAAATAAAACTTAATAAATTTATAGCTACTGTATTTTCAGATATTTACGTTTTACAGATTCTGGCCAAACTGCCAAACTATTTGGTCAGTAAATATTCTCTGGCCAGAAAAAATTCCCTCGTGATACCTTTTATAAGTTATTGAAAATCAAAGAATTCGGAGAAGTTAATGACTGCAACAATCAGCCCATTAAAAGTAAAAAATCATCTTGCATCGGCACCGACAACGGCCCCAATTTTCGCAACCAAAATTCATAATTTAGCTGGAGAAGAAATCACTCTTGCTGACCCAAAGGCCACGAGAGCTCTTGTTGCCCTAATGAATCAACACGCTGTAATTGGTGGAGCTGCTTGCCACTGGGGAGGCCCTGCGGCTTTCGCTGAGATGATGAGTGCCTTACACTCAATTATGTTCTCACAAGGACCAAATTGGTTTGAGAAATTTAATTTTGTAAACGATGCTGGCCACGCTGAAAACGGGATCTACGCTCTTCGTGCAAACCTAGGTTTTGATGGCCTTACATTTGAAAGCCTAAGAGGTTTTCGTTCAATAACTTCTAAACTTACTGGTCACGGTGAGGCTCACTTAAATCCAGAAGGTGTTTTCATTTCTAACGGGCCACTTGGTTCAGGGCTTCCTCAAGCTCAAGGTCTTGCTCTTGCGGATAGAGCGATTGGAAACGATCGTGTAACAATTTGTACAATCTCAGATGGCGGCTGTATGGAAGGTGAAGCACGTGAGGCCATGGCCGCAATTCCTGGTCTTGCACAGAAAGGAAAGATGAATCCATTTGTTATGATCATCAGTGATAATAATACTAAACTTGGTGGACGTATTACTGAAGATAGCTTTGATATGAAAGGAAGCTTTTTGGCCCTAAGAGAAATGGGGTGGGACGTTGTAAGAGTAGAAGAAGGACACGATCTAGAAAGAGTTTATCAAGCAATCGAAGAAAATATTGCAAAAGCAAAATCTAATGAACTCAAGCCTGTTGCTCTTGTTATCAAGACAGTCAAAGGATATGGAGTAAAAGCAACTGAAGAAGCTAAATCTGGTGGGCACGGCTATCCACTTGGGGCATATGACGACAAACTTGTCTCTTTCCTTGAAGAAATTTATAGCGGTGAATCTTGTCCAGAAGAATTTACAAATTGGGCAAATGAAATCCTAGCTTCAAAACCGGCACCTAAAGAAGGCCCAAAGAGTTCTGTACCTTCAGATAAGGTTCAACCAGGTCTTGCCAATGCAATGATTAAAGCGACAAAGGAAGGGCTTCCAGTATTTTCTGTAACGTCTGACCTTGCTGGCTCTACAGGAGTTGCGGGGTTCCATAAAGAATTTCCAGGTCACTATGTTGACATTGGTATTGCAGAATCTAATATGGTTTCGACTGCGGTAGGAATGGCAAAACAAGGCTTCATTCCAGTTGTCGATACATTTGCACAATTTGGTGTCACAAAAGGGAATCTTCCTTTAATTATGTCTCAACTTTCACAAGGTGCAGTGATTTGTTTATTCTCGCATACAGGCTTTCAAGATGCTGCTGATGGTGCTTCTCACCAAGCAACAACTTATTTCTCAGCAGTCGCAGGTATTCCAAATACAACAGTAATCGCCCTTTCAACAAAAGAAGAAGCTGAAAGTCTAATGTATCAAGCGATTAAGAGATACGAAGAAGCTATTAACAAAGGTGAAACACCAGAGACAACTGTATTCTTCTTTGGCCGTGAAAAGCACCCAGTATCATATATAGAAGGTGGAAGCTACAACTGGGCAAAAGCACAAGTACTAAGACAAGGGACAGATGGGATTATTGTAACTCACGGGCCACTTGTTCAACAGGCACTTAAGGCCGCGACAGAACTTGAATCAAAAGGTAAGAATATTACTGTTATCAATAATCCATTCATTAACAAGATTGATGTTGAAACATTTAAAGATCAACTAACAAAGAATGGTAATAAAATTGTAACTGTTGAAGATCACCAATTAACAGCTGGTGCTGGTGCGATATTATGTCACGCTCTAAAGCAAGAAGGACTTGAGTTTGAAATGAAGTCTCTTGGAAATGATGGCCACTTCGGTCAGTCTTCATACACTGCACTTGAGCTCTATAAGAAATTTGGCTTTGATGCACAAGCAATGATCAATCAATTCTAATTTAACGAAGGCCTCAGAAATGAGGCCTTTTTTATAACTTTTTTTAGGCCCACAATAACTAACCTTAAGCCGATATCCCCCTTAAGAAAATATAATAAATAATAAGGAGGAATCGTGTTTTATTCCAAGAAGGTATTCTATCTCATTGTCCCTATTTTAACTCTTAGTTCATTACTAAGTTGTACTCGTGCTTCAAGGTACACTTTTTCAAATAACTCAAAGCCTGCTTCTCGCTACACTCTTGATGTTCATAAAGAAATTACTCAAGAGTTAAACTTTGACGATGATCAAGATTTTAAAGACTCTCAAAAAGGTTTCATCGCAAAACTTGAAGGGCCTATCAAATCTAAAGATGGAATGAAGGAGATTTTTGATCCAACTAAATACCCTTCTCTCACCCAAGGGAAGCCACCCGAAACAGTCAATCCTAGTCTTTGGCGTCAATCTCAATTAACAGCGATTAATGGACTTTTTCGCGTCTCAGATCATATCTACCAAGTAAGGGGAATTGATCTTGCTAACGTTTCTTTTATTCGAGGAAAGAAGGGATGGATTATTATTGATCCACTTATGACAACAGAAACTGCCAAAACAGCATTGGAACTTGTGAGAAAGAATGTTGAAAATCTTCCAGTTACTGCAATTATTTTTACCCACTCACATATTGATCACTTTGGCGGTGTCTATGGAATGGCAAGTAAGCAAGAGCTAGAAAGCGGTAAAATTCAAATTATTGCACCAAAAGACTTTGTCTATGAATCAGTAAGTGAGAATGTTATAGCCGGCACAGCGATGAGCCGTCGTGCTGAATACATGTATGCGCGAACACTAGACTTTGGCCCTAATGGCTCAGTTGGAACGGGACTAGGAAGCTATACCCCTAGTGGTGAATATGCTATTGCAAGGCCCACAATTACGATTGATAAGGATAGAAGGCTAAGAGTAGATGGTGTCAATATTGACTTTATGTTTACTCCAGGAGCAGAAGCCCCCACAGAGATGATGGCCTACTTTCCAAGAGATAATGCGCTTTGTGGTGCAGAGATTTTAGGCCACACTATGCATAATATCCAAACACTAAGAGGTGCCCAAGTTAGAGATAGTCTCATGTGGTCTAAACATATTCAAAGAGCACTAGAAAAGTATAGCAAGGCCGATGTTCTCTTTAGCTCACACCATTGGCCGACTTTTGGAAATGATCGAGTCGTTTCTCATATGGTATCCCAAAGAGATCTCTATAAATTCATTCACGACCAATCTGTAAATCGATTAAACAAAGGACTCTCAGGGACAGAGCTCGCAGATAGTATTGAACTTAATAAGAATCTAGCTAAGAACTTCTCTTCTCGTGGTTACTACGGAAGTCTTAGTCATAACACGCGAGCGGTCTATGATAAGTATCTAGGGTTCTTCGATGGAAATCCTGCACATCTTAATCCACTACCAGATGTCCAGTCAGCAAAGAAAACTATTGCGTATATGGGTGGAGCTGGTGATGTATTGGAGATGGCCATTAAAGACTATAAAGCTGGAGAATATCGCTTTGTCGCTGAAGTTTTAAATAAACTTGTCTTCGCTCAGCCTAAGAACGTAAAGGCCAAACAGTTACTCGCGGACACATATGAACAATTGGCCTATCAAGCAGAAAATGCCACGTGGAGAAACTTCTATGTGCAAGGGGCCCAAGAGCTACGCTACGGTGTTGGTATGCCTGCACCACCAACAGCATCTCCTGCTATTCTTTCTCAAATGAATACAGAGTTGTTACTAGATTATTTATCTGTAAGAGTTAATTCAGAAAAGGCCAATAGTACAGACATAACACTTGAACTAAATATTACAGACAGAAATGAAAAGTATTACTTAACATTAAGAAATAGTGTTCTTAATTATTCAATGAAAAAACCTCAAGAGCAAAATCGTCAACTGGCCTCTAACGATATAGCAAGTATTTCATTAAAGCATGGCCAATTTGTAAAACTAGCAATGGGAATGACTTCCTTTGCTGAACTTGATGAAAAAAATATTAACTACAGTGGAGATAAGAAAGTATTTGAAAATCTCAACGAAACTCTGGACACCTTCCCTAGTACCTTTAATATCGTGACACCTTAAAAAAAAAGCCTCTGTTCTACAGAGGCTTTTTATATTCAACAACCATTTTGTCTTCCAAGTCTTTATAACAAAATCTCTCTGGTGGAATTGATGGCAGTATAACTACTTTTATTTTTCTACGTTTTAAAAAATTCCAACGAATTCCTTTAAAAACGCCTTTTCCTGAAAATGAATAAAAGCTTCCCCAAAGGCCTTTAATAATAATTGGTACAACCTGTGCGTTTGTTTGCTCAACGACCTTCTTAATCCCAGGCTGATATCTTCTTGGCTCACCATCACGAGTGATCCACCCTTCTGGAAAGAAGCCTACACAACGCTCTTCATTTAGAGTCATATTTAGCTTTGTATACGCTTCATCAAGTACCCTAGGATCTTCTCTTCTCGTTGCAATTGGAATTAGGTGTCCTTGCATAAAGAATTGCTTAAGCCCCGGAATATTATAATAGCGATGGTCTATTACCCAACGAATAGGTCTTGGAGAAAGACTCATTACCACACCCCAGTCAACAAAAGATGTATGATTTGCAGCAATTACAAGTCTGCCCTCTTTAGGGATATTATCCTCACCTTCTATCTGAATGTCGTAGAGAAAAGTTGTTAAAAGCTGTACAACAAAACGCCACATTTCCTCATGAAAGAAGTAGTAGCTGATCCCGGCATAAATTAAATTCAAGCCCCCAAGGATAAGGAGGTTATCAAGGGCACTTGAGCCCATCTTGTTTAGGATAATAATTGATACGGCCGCAACAACCATAAAAATAGCATTCCAAATATTATTGGCCGCTATTGTACGAGCAAGCTTCTCTAAAGGAGCACTATGCTGCATAAAAGTTAATTGCGAAATATAGAAGTTACCGCCAAAAATAGTAATTAAAAGTAGATCAATAATGGCCCTTAGAGCAAGTGGTTGCGCAAAAAACTCTCCAGGCGGCATTAGTGCCCCTGTAACAGACATCGGCCATTGAGTCGAAATATAATAGAGGTCAAAAACAGCAAGAGACATCCCGACTGCTGCAACAGGAACCATCCCCACTTCAATTCTCTTCCCCGATAGTTTTGAGCAAATCCAAGAACCTAATCCCATTCCTACCGTAAATGTTGCCATAAAAATATTAGTTACCATTTCACTACCGTAGAAAACATTTTTTATAATAGCGGGCATAACTGAAAGAACAAATGATCCTAAGAACCAAAACCAAGAAACTCCCATCATGGCACGAAACGAGTTTCTCTCTCTTAAAGAGTCTCTAAGAAGTTTAAAAGTCGGCTTTACAAAAGTGTAATCTATTTTTACATCTTCATTGATATCATTAATCTTATTTTGAAAACGCGCTGAGATAATACCTAGGACAGAAAAGGCCAAGATAGCAAAAGCCGCGGTACCGGTTGCATCAGGCGCAGAAGCCGCAAGCCCACCAATAATTGTTCCGATAAGAATAGCAACGAAAGTTCCCCCACCAATAAGCGCTGTTCCCGTCGTTAGCTCCTCATCTTTTAAAATTGTTCTAAGAGAGGAGAATTTTACTGGAGAAAAGAATGAGGACTGTCCACCCATGAGAAATAATGTCAACATTAAGACGCCGTAATTTTCTAGCAGAAGCCCAATTGCACCAATAATCATGAAAGCAAGTTCTGTATATTTAGTAACCTTAATTACCTGCGCTTTGTCATAGTGGTCTGATATCTGACCAGATGTTGCAGAGAATAAAACATACGGCAGAATAAACGCACCGCCTGCAAAGGCAACTAGTGACTCTGCACCAAGTCCAAATAATGAAACATTCTTATATGTAATTAAGATAATTAAAGCATTTTTAAATACGTTATCGTTTGCGGCACCCAGGAACATCGTCCAAAATAGAGGCCAGAACTTTCTTTCTTTATAGAGCATTGCTAATGACATTGTTTTTCCTTAAATATTTCTTAACAATATTGTACTATTATTTACTGATACGTAATGACGCATAAACCCGAAAGGAATCTATATGAAACTTTATCACTATATCCATTGTCCATTCTGTGTAAGAGTTCGCATGGCACTTGGTTTTTTTGGAATCAAATATGAATCAGTTGTACTAGATTACAACGATGAGCAGATACCTGTCGAGCTTACTGGAACAAAGATGTTGCCAATAATGGAAATTGATGGCGAAGTCATGAACGAGTCCCTTGATATAATTAAGGCCCTTGCAAGTCACAGTGATAAAGACCTAAATCTTTCAAAGCTTGATAGTGAAAGCTACAAGCTCCTCAGCGACTATCTTGATCAACTCGGAAAAGATGTTCATAACCTATGTATGCCTTACTGGGCGTGGTCAAAAGAGTTTACTCCTGAAGCAAGAGAGTACTTTATCAAAAAGAAATCGGCCAAGCGTGGCCCATTTCATTTACTAGTACAGAATAAGGCAGAGTACTTATATGGCCTTGATCAAACACTTTCTCAACTTCCACCAAAGCTTCTACCTTTTTACGAAAGTGATAAATTTACGATCTTAGATATTCTTCTAGCTTCTCATTTGTGGGGAATGTATATCTTTCCAGAGTACCAATTCCCTCCACAAATTCACATCTACCTTCAGAAAGTGAAAGAGCTAACGAAATTTAATTATCACGAAGACTTCTGGATTAAATAAGCAAAAGATCATTTGCTAAAAAAAAAGGGAGACCATACGGCCTCCCTCATTATTGAATAATCATTTTGAAAAAAATTATGAAGCTGCTTCTTCTTTCTTTTCTGCCGCTTCAGCGTCAGCGTGAGTTTCAACAACCATTTCAGTTTCTTCAACTTCTGGCTCAACAACTACTTTTGGTAGGTGGCAAGAAACAACTGATGAAGTTGGCTCATGTGCCCAAGTTAGACCAGTTGGTAGAGTAAAGTGCTCTAGTGACCAGTGTCCATCAAGCTCAAGACCAGTGATATCGAATTCTAGTGATTCTGGCATATCTTTAGGTAGACCTTCTACTTCAACTTCATGCATATTGAAGTTAACTAGACCACCAGCTTTTGTTCCAACTGCTTCACCAACAAAGTGAATTGGAAGAGAAATAACAACTTTCTCTTTTGCTGATACTTTGTGGAATGAGCAATGAACAAAATCCGTACCTAGGTGTCCTCTTTGTACATCTGCTAGAGTTACAAGGTGTTTCTTACCTTCGAACTCTACTTCAAATACTTTTCCTGAAGTATGTAGAAACTTTGAAAGACCATGCTTTGGAACCATGAATTGAGCTCCTGCAAAACCTTTTCCGTAAATAGTTCCTGGAATATATCCGTTTTTTCTCATTTGAGTTGTTGATCTTCCCGGTTTTCTTGTTTCAACTTTTAAAATACTAGTTGTTGACACATTTTCCTCCTGTGTTCCGTGGATTCAATAGATAGTATTATATCGACCGTTCATAAAAAAAATTTAGATAAAACTTGAATAAAAACACACAATCACATATTTTTTCCTTATGAAAACCGACTTAAAAACACAGTTACTCGACTCTTTCTATATACCCGCAAGCGATATCACTCCAACCAGTTCACAAAAGGTCATGATTATCCTGCACGGCCTAGGAGATAGCTTAGAATCCTACAAAGTATTCACTCAGGAAATTAATGTCACAGGCCTTAGCTACCTACTGCTTAATGCCCCAAAGAAGTATTACTTTGGCCATAGTTGGTACGATATTCCACCTAGTAATCCTGTTCCAGGAATAGAAAATAGTGTCAGAATTTTAACAAAGATCATTGATGAGATCGTGGCCAATAATGAGCATATTGATTATAGCGATATCTTTATTGGAGGATTCTCACAAGGTGGTTGTATTAGTCTTGAGACGGCCTACCTTCTTCAACATAAGCTTGGAGGGATAGTACTTATGTCACCAAGAATCTACCCGGAAAGGCGCCCTCAAGAGCTTTCAAATTGTCTAAAGAAAACAGATATATTCTGTGCTCATGGAAGTCTTGATCCCGTTATTGATATTAATCAAACAAGAGCAGGAATTGAGCATTTGGTGGGCCTAGGAGCTAATGCACAATTCCATGCCTATGAAATGGAGCATGAAATTGATATCGATGAAGTAATTCAACTACGTAACTGGTTGAATCAACGTCTTTAATTTTCGACACTTACCCTAAGCTATTTCCAAAACCTCCATTATTAGGTAAGATAGAAGAAATTGAAACTCAGGAAATAAAGGAATCAATATGAGCGATAATCCATTCAACATTCTTGGTAAAGAATCAACTCCAATTAATCAAGGGGAAGCTGTTTCTGGTGCTGATAAGTCACAAGAACTTAATATTCAAATCGAAACACTAATTAAATCAGCTGACCTCTTCTTATTCATGAAAGGAACACCTGATATGCCAATGTGTGGTTTCTCTGCAAACACAATTGCAATGTTAAACTCAGTAGGTAAACCATATAAGACATTCAATATTTTAGAAGATATGGATATCAGAGAAGGATTAAAAGCTTACTCTAACTGGCCAACTTACCCACAACTTTACTTCAAGGGAGAGCTAGTTGGTGGTAACGATATTATCACTGAAATGTTCCAATCAGGACAATTACAAGAAATTCTAAATAGCTAATTTGTTTTTAAGAATCGCTAGGCCTTACTACGTTTTGGCCTAGTGATATTGAAAACGTTGTATATTCAAATTCTTTTTCAAAATCAAGAATCATATTATTTTCAAGCGCTAACTTTTTCGAAATACTTAATCCAAGCCCAGTTCCCTCTCCTACATCTTTTGTTGTAAAGAAAGGCGTAAAAATATCCTTAACGTCTTTGTCCTTAATTCCATCACCACCATCTTGAATAAAAATAGTGTAGTGATCAAGCATTGTTTCCTCTACCCAAATTTTAATCCAACATTTTTCCAGACTATCAAATTTATGAACTGCCTGATATGAATTTGTAAGAAGACTTAAAACGACTTGATAGAATTCATTCTTCTTGCAAGCAATCTCTACTCCACGATATGGATTTTTAAAATCGATATAAATTTCACGCCCAGTTTGGGCCTGAAAGAGCCCTAAAGAGTCTTGAATTAAATTATCAAGATTATGAACTTCTTTTGAAATTGAATTTGATGAGCGAGAATAAATTTTCAAACTATTTGCAATATTTTCAATGCGATCAACTTGCTTAATAATACTTTCTAATTTCTTTAAATAGCCAGGGTCAGAATCCTTGATCTTACCTGCATAACGATCTTTTAGTTGTTCGGCCTGAATGCGAATAATACATAATGGATTATTTATTTCGTGAGCGATACCAGCAGACATTTGTCCAAGAGATCGCCATCTTTCAAATTCTTCAATTTGCTTTTCTTGCATTTTCAAGGTGACGCGATTGGTATGTTCTTGATGAACATCACGAATCTGAACCATATAGCGTCCAACACCTTGAATAACAATATAGGTTACACTGATGCGACAAAAGCGTTTTTTTGAACGACGCTTTCGATTAATAGGATGAGTGACCTTAAGTGCTACACCATCAAGTCGTTTTGCTTGCTCAAATGTATTCAAAAAGAAAAGATATTCTTCATCATCAAAAATAACTTCTGAAAACTTTGATCCCACAAGGGCCTGTTTTGTCACCTTATTAATATCTAAAATAACAAGCTGATTATTTAAAATAAATAAGTCATCATCAGTTGCGGTATAGAAGTTTTTAAATAAAGTAGAAATAAAGTTTTCCGGGCCAGCATTTGTATTTCTGCTATAAACTTCGATATAAGAAGCTTCACTTCCAGTCGCTGAATAGCCAGGTTGAAGCCATACTTCCCACAGATCTCTCTCCCCTAGTAAATTTATACATTCAGAAAAAAAGTGGCAGGCTTCTCCTTTCTTTGCTTTTTCAACTTGACTAAGGAAGAACTCCATTTTGTCGTCAGGAGTATATTTAAAAATATTTGTTCCAATACTTAGGCCATAACCAAGATAAAGATCATTGACATAGATACACACCCCATCAAAATCGATGTGACAATAATGGATATTCGAATTTAATAACTCCTTGCTGAAGCTACTATTCGGCTTATTCACTTGGCGTCTCTTCTCAATCATATTGACTATAATTGCTTTAAATCAACTTCTTCTAAATATAAAATCGCCTCTATTAGAAGTAGAGGCGATTTATAAAAATTAAAAATTACAATGAGTTTTCTGATACTGAGTTTTCACTATCTTTACCACTAGATGAAACATTTGATTCATCTGTACTTGCAGTTTTTTCATAGGTATCAGGAATTAATGACCACTTACCACCACCTTCTGAACGAATGATATAACCATAGTCATGAAGTTTTCTTCTTAGATTATATAAGTGAACATCTACAGTTTTTGGGTGAACAGTTGTATCGCCCCAAACATTATCTAAGATGTCATCGCGACTTACAATGCGATGTGGAGAATTAATAAATAGTCCTAGAAGTTGTTTTTGCTTACTTGTTAAGTGTTCAACTTCTTTACCATCTAGAAGCATCGATTTGTGGGCAATTGGCTGTACCATTCTTCTTGGGCTACCATTAAATACATTCTCGATCTTAACGATTAATTCGTTTTTCTTAAAAGGTTTCGTTAAGTAATCTAGAGCACCTTCCATAAAACAAAATCTCAGAGCATCGATATCATCAATACTTGAAACAATAATAAATGGGATTACCATTAGGCGTCGATCTTTAGAGTGATTTAGGTATGTCATAAAATTACCATCATCAAGCATAAGATCCGCAATTATTAGAGCAGGATTCTTTTCTGTATTAGAAAGAGATTTTTGAAACTCTTCTATTGAAGTAAAGAATCTTAAATTGTTGTAGCGGTGAACGAGTGTTTGTTCGTAAACAAAACGACATCCCTCATCATCCTCTAAAATCCAAATTTCCTTGTCTGTTGCCATTGTCATAATTCAAACCTCACCGATAAATTGTTGTCCCCATCAAGAATTTCGTAATCCTTTCCCTTCGCTAGAAAGTTATGAATGCCGATGTATCTTCTTAATGATTTTTCGTTTTCGTCACCTAAGTTTAAGATGGAATCTAACTCTTGTCTTAAGTATTTGTTTAATTCTGACTTAATAAAAATTAATTTTCTTAACTCGTCTTTAATTTCTAGGGTGATATGAAATGTCTCTCGGCCTTCTTTTTTTGCGAGAGTCGAAAATAAGTGGGCAAAAGAGAACAGTAGTTCACATAAATCATTGGCCTGTGACCCTTTTACAGTTGAGTCATTCTCAATAGTCCATGTAAGATCGGCAAAGTGTTTCTTTAAGTAGATACGTGCTTGGCCGAAGGCCCTTGCGACAATTTTACTTAATGGAATTTCTTCATCTAAAAAATAAGGCGTCGACTGCTTAAGAAGGTTTAAATCATTTTCAAAGCGTTCAAGACCTTGGTTTAACTTTTTCACAAAAGGGTTATCTTGATCCTGATCTTGCATTAACTCATCAATACAGAATCGAATCAAATGCATATGCCCCGAGTAATCATGGGATAAAACTCTTAGTGTTTCGTTAAAAGCTTCCCCTCTATCCAATTCGTTATTCATAGAACCTGCACTGTTATTTCAATATATATTTTGTTTACATACCAATAAAAATTACTTATTCAAAGAAAAAAATCACGCGTATCAGTAAACTACTGAAATTAAAGAGAAAATACGGAGTATTTTTTATAGTCGATTGGACAATATCGAAAAGATATTCTAGTTTCGGCTCATGGAAAATAAATTTTTAAACTCTGGTAAAGACCAAGTTTTTGCAAAGAAAATTGAAAAAATCTCAGATTTTGAATTCAATCAAGATGTGGCCTCAGTATTTGATGACATGGTCTCACGTAGTATTCCTAATTATCATGAAATTCATAAAATTATCATCGACCTAACAAGACGCTTTTATGAAACAGGAACGGTCTATGACTTTGGTTGTTCAACAGGAACAACAATGCTTTTAATGGCCGACTACTTTCGCCAAAATGATAAGGAGCTACCACAGTTTGTTGGGATTGATACTTCA
Organism: Bacteriovorax sp. BAL6_X; assembly: GCF_000443995.1. Taxonomy (NCBI): domain Bacteria; kingdom Pseudomonadati; phylum Bdellovibrionota; class Bacteriovoracia; order Bacteriovoracales; family Bacteriovoracaceae; genus Bacteriovorax; species Bacteriovorax sp. BAL6_X. The sequence goes on along the minus strand of NZ_AUMC01000003.1, from coordinate 683,706 downwards.
AGACCGATGCTTGAAAAAGCGGGACAGAAACTTAGATCCCACGGACTACAGGAAAATGTAAAGTTACTAGAAGAGTCGATTACTGATGTAGAGATTGAAAACGCAGGTATGGCCATTATGAATTATACTCTTCAATTTCTACCTGTCGAAGAACGCTTAGATGTTCTCAAAAATATCTACAATGGCCTTAATGATAATGGGTGCTTTATCTTAGCTGAAAAAATCATCTGCCAAGACGAGCAAATTGATAACCTACTCATTGACCTTTATTACGATTTTAAACGTAGAAATGGCTATAGTGAGATGGAAATTGCCCAAAAGCGAGAGGCCCTTGAAAATGTTCTAAGGCCACTTACTCCTCAACAACAACTTAGAATGCTTGAAGAAGCTGGGTTTAAGAAATCAGAAATGATTTTCAGATGGTATAATTTTGCTTGTTACCTATGTATCAAATAGGAAGAGAATGGATAATTTAGAATACTTAGAAAAATTTGGTAATCGAGTTGATATTGAATCTTTAAGAAAGCTTAAAGCCGATAAGGTACAAATGTTTCGTACAAAGTACCAAAAAGAATATAAAGAGATATTTGATATCATCCCTTCTCTTAAAGAAGATTCAAATGAAACTCTAGAAACAGCAACAAAACTTATTCCTTGGCGTAAGGGTCCTTTTCAAGTTGGCGAACTCGATATCGATGCAGAATGGCGCTCAGATAAGAAGTGGCAAAGATTAAAAGAATCTCTACCAAACTTAAAGGATAAGGTTGTCTTAGATGTAGGCTGCAATAACGGATACTATATGTTTGAGATGGCCAAACAAGATCCAAAGTTAGTACTTGGAATTGACCCAGTCCTACACAATCAGGCGCAGTTTGAGTTTATCAATCATTTTAAAAAATACGATAATTTAAAATTTGAATTATTTGGAATTGAAGACCTTCCAAATTTTAGATCATTCTTTGATGTAGTGTTCTCAATGGGTGTTCTATATCATCACCGCCATCCACTTGAGCAGTTAATCTCAATTAGAGAATCTCTTGTCCCTGGAGGAGAGATGATTATGGAAACAATCGGTATTCCGGGTGAAGAAACGATTTGCCTCTTCCCTGAAGATCGTTATTCAAAGATGAGAAATGTATGGTTTCTACCAACTCTTAACTGTCTAAAGAATTGGATAAATCGTACAGGCTTTGTTGATATGGAAGTTGTTTCTGTTTCAACGACTAACTTTGAAGAGCAGAGACAAACAAAGTGGTGTCCGCCTCCACATCAATCCCTTCAAGATTTTCTGGACCCAAAAGATAATACTAAAACAGTTGAAGGCTACCCTGCTCCGGTAAGATTTTGTATTAAAGCGAAGAAGAAGGCTCATTCACCAATAAAGACTTTTTAATGATAAATAAGAGTAAAAAGGCCATTTACCTAAGCTTTGGAATTGCATTTGTGATTCTTGCCTTTATTGGTATTTTTCTTCCTCTTATACCGACTACTCCTTTTCTCCTACTAAGTGCATACTTCTTTTCTCAAAGTAATGAGAAGTACTACCAGTGGCTCCTTGACCATAAGGTATTTGGGCAAATAATCACAGATTGGAATAAGTATGGAGTTGTTAGTGTAAAATCGAAGATAATGGCCATCTCAATGATCGTGGCACTCTTTTCCTACACTCTCATTTATGTTGAAGTTAATCCAACCATTAAAGTGATCGTTTCTCTAATTGGAGTTGGGGTTATTGTTTTCTTACTTACAAGACCTAGTAAAAGAAAGTTATAATTTAAACTTCTGACCATTTTCAAAAATATAGCACTCTCCGTGAACAACAATTTCTTCATCTGTAACCACGAGTCCACTTCCATCTGGACATGCATATATTGGATAGAGAGATAAAATTGAATGTCTCTTTAATTCATCGTCATATCGCTTAGATTTTCGATAATGTGGGAAGAATTCAAAGTCGACAATATTCATGGCCTCAAAATCAGTTACATTATCTTCATTATCATCACGATCCCAAGGTGGGAAAGATGCCGTTAATATATTAGGAGTTGTAATAATTGCGCCAGCAGAAAGTCCTGTTAGAACTCCTCCCCGCCCTACATAATCAATCAGCTCTTCAAACATTCCACTTTCTTTGAGATGCTTTAAAAAGTAAAAGGTATTGCCTCCACCAAGATGTATTACATCACTTTGAAGGGCCTCTTCTTTTAGAGTTCGATCAAATTCATGATCAACAGGAAAATGAATAAACCTTTTAAAGCCTATTTTCTTATAGGCCATTATTAAGTCAATGAATTCTAATTCAGATTCATAAGATCCTGCAGGTATATAAGTTATGCTCGGTGAATCGCTATTACATAACTCAAGTATATGCTCGTCGATTTCGACATTATCACTAAAGTCGCCGCCACCATATAGTCCAATTTTCATTTGCTAGATGCCTTCTCTGTAATCTCTTACAATTTTTAAAAGCTCTTTTACGATAGGTTTTAGATGCTTCTTCTCATTCGCAACTCGCTCACTCTTCGGACTGATATTATCAGGGTCGAATGTTTGATGCTCCCTAAAGTCATGAACCACATTGAAAATCGTTTGCGGATCAAATTTCTTATACTTCTTCATCATTGATTCAACAATTCGTGCAATACTATCCCCTGTTACTCTTTCATATTTATTAATAATTGAAGAGCGCATAACAACTTCTAATAGTACATCATCAAATCTCTTCTTTGATTTCTTTGAGACCAAGTGAAGCAACTTAATATAAGAATCTTGAAAAGTATCGATTTTATTCGCACGATATGAATTGATCTCTAAATCGGCCTTACTTGCATAACTAGACTTAGCGATATTAATAAACTCCTCACGAGTAATCCACTCTCCTCGACTCAATATCATTTGAGGATACTCTCGAAGAATATCGCGCATACTAAAAATTGCATCCCAACAAATTCCATCACTAACTTCGTAGAGGCCGAAGCTTGATTTCGCTTTTTCGAAATAATAGAAGGATCTTTGTAGCTCTTCAATTTCTTGAGATTTTTTTTGAATTAACCAATCATGATATTTCGGAGAAATCCCTATTTTTGAAATTAGATTATATTTCTTTTGAGTCTCAAAAATTTCATCAAATTGTTCAAGATACTCACTTGCTGCAAATTCAGCAATAGGTTTCTTTTCTTTCGTTTCTAAAAAATCCACAATCTGCACAAAGGTCTGAACAATATACTTGGCCTTATCCTTTTGTTCTTTAATTGTTGTGGAATAGCGTTGAACATCGTCAAAGCGATATTCATGGTGGTAGAGCCCAAACTGCCTAATTGAACCATAGTCGATAATTCCCCCATTCATAAGGATATTATCTCCATCCCAATCCAGCCAACAAAAGATATAGTCATCTTCAAAATTGGCAGCAAGCTTTGCAAAGACCTCAACTTGCTTCTTTAAGAAGTAGCGGTATCTCGCCTTAGTTGTTTTAGGTACCTTCTGCCATTCATTATTCATTTTCTGGCGATCAATATAATAATTCACAATATCTTTTAAAGCGTCATAATTGGCCTGCTTTAGATGATTGAACATATGTGAAGGCCTAATTAAGTTACTATTGGCCCTAACGTTGATTGAGATATTATCTTTAAATTTAATAATGGCAAGACACCTCTCAGTCTCATAATTATTCTTTTGCATAACCTCTGAAAACATAAGAGTTGCAAGCCCTTCATCAAACTCTGAGTAGCCACAACCGTATGAAATTGACGGGTCTCCGGTTTTAAAGAACTTATTTTGGATATGAGTTGCAGGAGAAAGTTTCGTTGCCCCTGTGCCCTGACTTGAAATATCCCAAGTAAGGCCATTGTGTTTGACTGTTCCATTCCATATTGAGCGTCCATCACCTGAGGTCTTTCCTTGCTTATTCGGGTGTTGTAGCTGAAGATAGCGTGTTGCCATATAACGATTCGGTAAGATTTCATCTTTTGGATATTCTACACCGTTTTCAATATCATATTCATTTATGATCACGATAGAAAATGTATCGAGAATTTTTTGAGCAAGCTCTTTAGTAAGGGTATTTTGATGTTCCTTAGCGATTAGGCCCATCTCCTTTGCTAACTCAAAGTTAAAGTAAGCAACACTTCCCCCATCCCTCTTTCTAACCTGGTAAGTAATAAAGGAATCTTGGCAACTCTCTTGGAGTGGATGTTTACCATTAATTTGATTAAATTTAGAATAATTTAAATTCGATTTGCTAGTTGATTTATTATTTGTTTTGCTACTTATCTTTAATGAGCCCATACACAGATTATATCTTAACTAAAATAGCAAATTCTTCCCTACGAAGAATTTGCTATTTATGAGTTATATATACTTGAGCCTTTTGAGCGGTTTTAAAATTAAGGAAGGACGTAAACCTTCTTAATTTCAATATTTGAAACCGGAAGGTTTTGAAATGGGCCGTTTCTTCCAGTCTTTGATTTTTTGATTCGGTTTACAACGGCCATACCGCTAATAACTTTTCCAAATACAGCGTAACCGTATTGAGATGGTGTTGGCCCTAAATGATCCAGAAAAGTATTATCTTTTACGTTTACAAAGAATTGTGACGTTGCTGAATTAATAACAGAAGTTCTTGCCATCGCAATTGTTCCAAGAACATTACTTAGGCCATTAGTCGCTTCGTTTTTAATTGGCTTTTCTGTTTTCTTCTTTTTAAGGCTTGTATCGTATCCCCCACCTTGAATCATGAATCCATCAATAACACGGTGAAAAATTGTTCCATTATAGAAACCAGAGTTAACATAGCTTAAAAAGTTTTTTACTGTCTCTGGTGCCTTTTTATCATAGAGTTTAATTGTGATATCACCATAGTTAGTTTTCATCATAACCTTAGTGTTTGCATGTACACTAAGACCAATCAGTAGAATAAAAAGTAGTTTTAATTTTAATTTCAATTTCATTTTGCTTCCTCGAAGAATTTTTTAAAGTTAATAAATTCTTCGTGTTCATTATAGTCTAAAAATTTATTTTTTGCGAGAAAGTCAATATTGTGATTACCCCAATAAAAATCATCGTCAACTTCAAATGTTGGAACACCAAAGATACCTTTATCAAAAGCTCGATTAATCTCAAGCTTTAATTCTTTCTTTAAGTTTCGATCACTATCTAAAGAATCGTACTCCTCTGCTGTCAAACATTTTTTCGTAATATACTCTTTAAACTGATTATAATCATTAAAATCGTGGCCATACTTCCAACCATAATGAAATGTCTCAAGAATAAATGCTGCTTGCTTCAACTTATCATTCTTAAGACCTAGGGCCATTCTTAAGTAAGGTAAAGAGTTAAATGGTAGCATTTTTGGAGAAGTTAGTCTTACCCCCAAGTACTCAGCTGCCCTCAAGGCCTCTTTAAATAAGTACAAGGCCTTATTCTTTACTTGAGCAGGCGCACTCATTTCATTTAAGGCAAAAAGCCTCCCCACCATCACTGGGCAATAATTAATCTCATACTTTTCGGCCAGAAGGCCTGCGTCTAGCTGCATCATACTGAGGTATGAATAAGGAGACGTGAAGTCAAAATAGAAATTCAGATTTTTTTTCATCTATCTACACAATTGTTATTTAAAATTTGTTTAATTAAAACTATACTCTCTTAGTGATTAATTTTATTTTTCGACTCTTATTATTACTATTTCTTTTCATTCCAGCAAAAGAAATTATCGCAACGCAGACAATTGTACAGATTAATAATGAGACTTTCAAAGATCAAAATCAAAATATCTCAAATTTTGTCGAATACAAACTTACGAATGAGAAGAACTACACACCAGATGGTTTCAAAGTTAACGGTAACACTGTTGTAAATATTAATTATACAAATAAATATATTTATCTTCGTTTTAACATTAGAAATACATTAGACCGGCCTGTTCACAAAGAGCTTTATTTCAATTCCCATACTTTTAAATTAAATGAAGTCTTCCTTAAAAATTTAGAATCTCAAAAGCTCTCGAAGTTTCCTCTTAAGAAAATAAATGCGAATACAACTCTGCACAAGTCACTAAGGATAGAGCTAGCTCCGGGAGAGCAACAAACAATAGTTATCAAAACTCGTAGTCTAAACAAGTTTGATACAAAAGTATTACTAGCAGACACTGAGTATATTCAAAAAGAAGAACAGACCAAAATCATAAGCCTATCTATTTATCTTGGCTTTATGTGTACCCTACTCATTTATAATCTAATTCTCGGCCTTATTAATAGAGAGTCGATCTATATCGTATACTCAGTCTTTATCTTCTTTATGATTAATACTGTTCTGTCTATATCTGGATTCACACAAAGTATTCTTTCTTTAGATAACCATATGAATTACCTAGGTACTTTTGCAATAATCTCGTGTAATTACCTCTATAAGTTTACAAAGAAGCTTTTGAGTATCAACTTCTTTGAGAGGCCGGCCATAAAGAGACTAGAAAAGGCTTCTGCAGTCATATCAATGGTCCTCATAATCACAATTCTCATCCCATTCTTTGAATCGTATAATTTTATTATTGGGCCTCTCGTCGATATTTATATCTTATCACTAGTTGTCTTTATCATTTATATTTCAATCTATACGAACGTAAAGCAACCCACGATTGAATCAAAAGTTTATCTACTTTCATGGCTTATAATGAACTTTGGTATCTTCGCCTATTTTGCGACAATCTACGGCCACTTTACAGACAATGAATTTACACAAAACTCAATCCTCCTAGGAAATATGGTGGAGTCATTCACCTTATCAATTGCCCTTAGCCTAAAGATCAATAGACTTCATAAAGAGAACGAAATTAACTTCATAAAAAACCTAGATCAGCAAAAGTATATTCGCCTCCTAAGAGTTCTCTCGCATGATATTGCAAATTCTCTCTTTGTTATTGTCGGTTATTCAAGTCGTTATCTTCGTCGAGGTTATGTTGAAGAAACGAGGGCATGGCCTAAGGTTTACTCGGCCTGCATGCATATCAAAGATATCTTAGATAATGTTAAGGCCGAACAAGAGTTAATCAATAATGAACCCCAACTTGAATATATGAAGGTAAAAACCTTACTTGATAATATTGTCACTATCTTCACTCCTCAGTGTGAAAGAAAGAAAATAAAAATTGAAATCCCAGAGACCCCTGAAGACCTACAGGTATACTCTAACCTTCCAATCCTAACTCACCAGATACTAGGTAATATCATCTCAAACTCAATAAAATTTACTCCCAATAGCGGACTTATTAAAATCTCGTGCACACAAGTGGATCAAACACTTAAACTCGAAGTGTATGACAATGGTATTGGAATTACTAAAAAGAAGTTAGATCAAATCTATAAGAAGACCGATACGGGCATTAGTTTTGGTACCTTAGGAGAAAAAGGTTCCGGTTTTGGCTATTTTATTATTCGCTCTTATTGCGAATTACTTAAGATAAAGTTCACAATTGAGCGAAAACCCGTTGGAACTCTTGTGGCACTTTATATTCCTCTCAATGAACACAAATAGTGCTAAGTCTCTATAGTTGTGTAAATTCTAAATTCACAATAGAATTAAATTAATAGACTTTATTATTAGTTTTAATGAATTAGGATTTATGAATTACTACCCGCTAAGAATCACAACAATTGAAGCTGAAAGCATCATAACGTTTGATTTATATATTTACTTTAAAGAGACCTATCTTAAGTATCAAGAGGCAGGCAGTGCTATCTCACATGAAAAACTTGAAAAGCTCAATAAGCAACAAGTTGCTAAGTTCTATATTCTCGAAGCAGATGTAAAAAAGTATCAGCAATACATTAAAGACCTTCTTGATTCAAAACTTCAGAATATAGACATATCTCTTGAAGATAAGGTTAAAGTCGTAGATGGAGCTTGTAAAACGGCCATCGAACAATCAATGGAAGCCCCGGACAAAGAAGAGAATTATCAAATGACAGAACTTGCTGCTGCTCAGTTAAAAAAAGTTCTCTCTTCAGGGCCAGATGCCTTAAAACAATTCTTTAACAAAAAAACTGTCGATACAAACTTAATAATAGAACACTCAATGAATGTTGCAACACTTGCCACGAGACTTGCTATAAGAGCAGGTTGTAACGACAGCGAGATCTCAAATATTGCAACGGCAAGCCTACTCCACGATGTTGGAATCACACGTTTAAATAGCCAAGATCAAGAGCTTTTTAAAAGGACGAAAGAAGAGTTGAGTGAAGATGAGCAAAGAGTTTATGGCCTACACGTTAAAGATGCTGTCAGCGCTCTTAAAGATAAGCCATGGGTAACAAAGGAAGTTCTCGAACTCATCGTCAATCATGAAGAGGTCATAGGTGGTTCAGGCCCAAATCGTTTAAAAGAGTTAAGCCTACCTATAATGATTATCTCACTAGTAAATACTTACGATAAAATGGTCACCGTCCATAAGATGAATGTGAGAGATGCTCTAACTGATTTAACAATGAATCAACTTGATCATTACGAACATGATGTCATTAACAAGTTTAAGGATATATTAATCGATGAAAATATTGTCTAGCTTAGCAGTTCTTATTTTTCTACTCACTTCCTGCAACACAAAGACAGTAGATGAAAATGCATGTGATATTGAATCAATGAAATGTTATCGAGGCTACCCTTATTCTTGTGATTTCATTAAGCAATGTAGTGGGATCAAACATAAATTTACAAAGCAAGTATGCTCAAATGCTTTCAATGAGCTTTTTAGAGGAGCGAAGTCGAAAGAAGTAATCGAGAAGTACTCCCCTAAAATTCTTCATTGCTTTAATGAGAAAGAATTTCATAACTTTAATATTGATAAGAAATTAAGACCTAAAGATTGAATCTCTTAATCTCTTAAACAAAGAGCGCTGTGTTCTTATACGATTCTTTGTCTTAAGCATTTGCTTCGATGAATCTAAGTCCATGAACTCTTTTTCACGATTTTCAATATATTGATTAACTTCTAATTCTTTCTGTGCACTAGTAAAATTCTTTCTAAGCTCTTTTGCATGAAGCTCGTTCTTAGCGGAAATCTCTCTGGCCCTTTTAACGGCCAGACTTGCCACAGAACTTTTTTGGGCCTGTAGCTTTCCTTCCCAAGGCCTTTGTTGCTTTTCCATGACTTCTTCGGTCGTCACAATATCAGTATTTTCAATAGCAACAACAGCAGGGTGAGCTTCAACTTTTTTAGTCTGCTTCTTAGCTGCTAAGTCATTTAAACCAATGGCCATAATTAAAACCTATTACTTAAGTTTCCAAAATTCGCTTGCCCAAGTCCGCCGAAAACTCGCGCCTGGTGACCTGGAAGTTGATTTTGTTCAGACTTTCTTACATGATAATTTGAGATGGCCTGATGAATTTGTTTGAATAACTCGACAGTGTCCTTTGCAATAGGCTTTCCTGCAGCATGCTCTGCAATTGAAAGATTAAGGGCCATTGCCTCTTCAGCACTTACTGATTCTTTAATTCCAACAGTCGTACAACCTGTAACATTTTGATAGTACCAATTTAAGATATCATTGCTTAATTTCTTATTCGTTGAATATTTTGTAGGAACAAAGATTGACTCAAAGTCTAATCTCATTTCATCCTTAAATTCTTTTAAGAAATGAGAGAATACTCTAAAGTTTCTAAAATTATTAATCTTGCACTCTAGCGGTGAGATAAGCGCATCGCTTGCCACTAAGGCATTAGTTGTTAGCTTATTCCAGTTTGGAGAACAATCCATAATCACAAGATCAAAGTGTTCTTTAAGAGGATCGATCACCCTTTCTTTTAGCCAAAACTCACGGCGGTTAATATTATTTAATGAGTCATTAAGCGCAACAAGCTCAGGTGTTTCCGGAATAATAAATAAATTAGGCATTCCTAGTTGAACGATCACTTCATCAAGAGTTGCCTCACCAGAGAAGTAGTCACATAGTCCCTTCGTTTGATCTAATTTTTGAATTAGCTCATCAAGATTTCCACTGTCATCAGACTCAGTATCGTAACCTAGTGATGTCGTCACATCTCCTTGAATATCAAGCCCTACCACACACACTCGCTGTCCATGAAGAGCAGCTGTACGAGCGAGATTAAGAGCAAGAGTAGACTTAAGAACTCCACCTTTAGTTGTAAAAACACAAACAGAAGTCGATTTCTCAAATTTCTTGAAATACCCAACTTGTTCGCCAATTTTTGGAAGTAAATTTACGGGCCAACCTTTTCTAAAGATTGCACCACTTCTGTACTTACGAGAAGCAGGAATTTGTCCTGCAGATTCAAGGTCTTGAATTTCAAATTTTAAATTTGGGTCACCATATATATCGGCCACTTTTTTAAGTGGGTAGAAATTATCCATTATTAAGTCTCCTCCATAAGTACTTTACCTATAATTTTACGCATTTAGTGGAGGCTGTGTCAAAAAAATCATACTCTCAAATAAAGCTGTGATACTATTTCGGTGTGGAAGCTCTAGCTCTAGACCATATTTACGATTTTGCAGGCCATAAAGCACAGATTCGTGAAGTCGGCCCTCTCGATAAAAAGCTGCTTCTTAAGGGCATCCATGAAATGGAGCGAAAGTCTATTTATCACCGCTTCTTTGGTGCAAAGAAAGGCTTAACAGCAAAAGAACTAATTAATCTTACTGAATATGATAAGAGATTTCACTACGCAATCGGTGTTGCAACGGCCGCGGGGCCAACTCAACCAATGGGTGTTGCGAGATTTGATATTCATCGGGACAACCCAAATACTGCAGAGTTTGCCATCACTATCATTGATAAATACCAAGGTATTGGGGTTGGTAAGGAATTACTAAGTTTATTAATTCTTGAGGCGAGATCTCGAGGAGTTAAGATCCTTAAAGGAGAGATGCTTAGTACGAATACCCAGATGATAGGCTTGGCCCAATCCATGACAAAGACACATGGATGTGAGCTCAAGTTATCACGTAGTGAACAGGGAGTTCAGACTATAAGCCTAATTCTTCCCTGTTAAAATCGCCTACTGGCGATTACGTCCTTTAAGAACTTCTTTTCCACCCATATATGATCTTAATTTCTCAGGAACATAAATTGAGCCATCTTCTTGCTGATGATTCTCAATGAAAGGAACAAGAATTCTTGGAGTTGCAACCATCGTGTTATTTAAAGTGAAAACGTGCTTAACATTTCCATCTGCGTCTCTGTAGCGAGTATTTGTTCTTCTAGCTTGCCAGTCGTGAAGTGCTGAACATGAGTGAGTTTCACGATACTTCTCTTCACTTGGAACCCAACACTCAATATCGTACATTCTAAACTTTCCAGCACCCATATCTCCTGTACATACTTCAAGAATTTGATATGGAAGTTCAAGCGCCTTACAGAATTCTTCAGCAGCCTCTAGAAGTGACTTGTGCCATTTTTCAGACTCTGCTTCATCACCTTTACAAATAACAAATTGTTCTGTTTTTTGAAATTGGTGAACTCGAATAAGGCCTTTTACATCCTTACCGTAACTTCCTGCTTCACCTCTAAAACATGGAGAGAAACCTGCGTATAGAATTGGAAGGTCAGATTCATTAATGATCTCACCGCCGTGAAGACTATTTAATTGAACCTCTGCCGTTCCTGAAAGATAGATATCATGCTCTGGAATATAGTAAGCATCCTCTCTTCCTGTTGGGAAGTGACCTGTACCATAAAGAGCATCCTCTCTTGCCATCGATGGCGATGAAACTAATGTGAAACCTTTTTCCGTTAGCATATCAAGAGCGAGACGGTGCATGGCCATCTCTAAAAGAACCATATCATTTCTAAGAGAATAAGAGCGTGAGCCACAAACTTTTGCGATATTCTTAAACTCCGCCCATTCATTCATTTCTAAAATTTCAACGTGGTGTCTTGGCGTAAATGAGAAATTTGGTTTCTCACCTTCAACACGACTGACAACGTTTTCACTATCGTCTTTTCCAACTGGTGCATCTTTAGACGGTACCATTGGGACAACATACATAAGTGCCTTAAATTTTTCTTCAAGTTCACTAATTTCTGGATTCATTTCCTTAAGCTCGTTGGCAATTTCTTTACCTTCAGCAATAAGCTTTGGTCTATCTTCGTTAGATGCTTTTGGGATTAATTTCGAGTGAGCATTCCTCTTCTCTTGTAAATCCTGTTGTTTCGTCTTTAACTCAGAGAGTTTAGAGTCAATTGAAAGAAGCTCATCAAGATCAAGACCAATTCGCTTGTTCGCAATTACATCCTTCATTAAATCAACATTTTCTCTGATAAATTTGATATCTAACACTATGCACTCCAGTTTATTTTTATAGTTGTTAGAATAACCCAAAACCACTAAAATTGACACTCTAAATTGCTTTAAAATCAGGGAGTTACTCATGGCATCATGTCGTTATTGTGGAAAAGAAATTACTTGGATGAAAGATGGGCGTAAAAACGTTCCAGTTGAAGGAGACGGTGCCGTACATAAGTGTGAGAATATGATTAATGCTCGCAAGAGTTTTCGTAAGATTACACCAACAGAAGTTGATCCAGAATTACTTAAGCAGTACGAGAATGCGATAAACGAGAAGGCAAAAAAATAATGGCCAGCCCAATGAGTATCATCGCAAAACAGTAGAATTGCCCCACGGAAAAGAGGTTAAAGAAAAGCCCAATTTGAGGATCAGGAGTTCGAAAGAATTCAACAATGAAGCGACCAATTCCATAAATGATAAGAAAAAGGCCAGAGTTTAAACCTGGTCTTTTTAAATTCTTTTTCAAAGTAAATAAAATAAGAAATAAAACGAATCCTTCTAAAACGGCTTCATAGAGCTGTGAAGGATGGCGAGGATTAGAATCATATAATTTTGGAAAGATAACGGCCCAAGGCACATCAGAAACTCTTCCAGCGAGCTCACCATTTATAAAATTAGCAATGCGGCCAAACATGATAGCTGGCCCAACACTTGTAAGAATAATATCCGTTAAGACAAAGAACTTAAGATCATGTTTTCTAGCATAATAATAAGTCCAAAGAGCGCCTCCAATAAGGGCACCGTGAAAGCTCATTCCACCCTGCCAAAAATACAGAACGCGCTTTAAATCCGCAGCATAGTAATTAAAGTTATAGAAGAAGATATAAAAGAGTTTTCCACCGGCAAGCATGACAAAGAAGCCAGTAAAAAGGTAATTTAAATAATGGAGAAAAGAGACACTTAGCTCTTCTCTTTTAATGAGATATTTTCCTAAATAGAGTGTCCAGAAATAGCCAAAGAAGTAGGCCAGCCAATACCACGCAATCTTGATCCCCAAAAAGTCGATAGCAATTGGATTAAGATTGTGGACATAGTATTGCATTAATTAACCATTAGATTTGTTATTAGCTTATTGCATTCAATAGTTAAATTATCCATGTGTTTATCTTCAATTGCAAATCGCTCCTTATCTTGCGAGAAGCGCTCTTGCTTTGATAACTCTTTACGGGCCTGATGAGTTGGGAAGTGCTTAATTTCCTCATACATCGAAAAGATAATTGGGTATTCTTCATTCTCAACAAAGTCTACACGATCAATAAGCATTCTTAAGCGAATACAAGCCTCACTTGCTTCACATTGTTTTTGGACAAAAGCACGTGCAATTGTGATAAGGCTGTCGCGAACAAAGGCCTGTCTTTCTTTTTCCCTTGCTTCCATCTTGTCATGTTCCGCGATACGCTTTTTCGTCTCTTGCTTAAGCTTGATATAGAAGAAGCCCACTCCCATTGAAAGGATAAATACTAAAACTGATAAAATGATAAATGCAATATTATATTGTTGTTGAGTCATGGCCAATTTATACTGCGAATTCCTACATATGTGAAGGTTTTGGTGGATATGTTCCTTCAGGAGCTTCATCAAACCACTGCTTAACCTGTTGAATTATCGTGGCCTGATCCTGAGGAAGGCTCCCTCCAATTGGGTACATATTCGAAACGTGATTAATCCTAAGTAAAATTTCTCGAGAAGTTTGAACACCAGATAAAATATCGTGCATCTCCCCTAGAATCTCTTTCGTAGTCAGCATTTCAAGACCACGCTGTACCATTCGGTAATACGGAGTCCCTTCAATCGCCATTGTCGTAAGAAATGACAAATAATCCGGTGAGATTTCAGATAGAACTCGGGCCGTCTCTCTTACATGAGTTTCAGTATGCTTCTTACCACCTAGTCCAAGCATGGCGATAATGGATAATTTCATCCCCGCATCCATCACTCTTCTGGAGCCATCAATCATATCTTGGGCGCTATTTCCCTTAACAGTCATATGAAGAACTTTGTCACAACCTGATTCCATTCCAAGATATGCGATCCCAAGACCTGCCTCTTTTAGGTAGCGAAGCTCTTCTGCTGTTTTATCTAGCATATTCTGAGCTGTTGCGTAGACTCCCACGCGAATATCTCCAAACTCCTCACGAATCGCCAAAAGACTCCTATAAAGGTCTTCGGTTGGAGCACCAAGCGCGTCTCCATCACATAAAAATACTTTAGAGGGACGCATTTCAAAGCGGCGATAATAAGCGGCCGCTTTCTTGATATCCTCGATAACCTCAACGCTGTTTCTCTCTTTATAAGTCTTAGAACGATACATATTGCAATATGTACATTTATTATTGGAGCAACCAATGGTTTGTTGTATAAGGAGAGAACGCCCTTCAGAAGGAGGACGAAAAACAGGTTCGTGATATTTTATCGGGAAATCATAAAACATGGCGCTACCTTAGTTGATTTGGATTATTTATGAAAGAATATATCATTGAATCATATGCAGAGAAATACCTTGTGACTCTAAATAATGAGGCACAGTTCAATATTCTATGTGATTCTCGCTCGATAGCTCACCATTTGGCCCTATCTCTAAATTTAGGAACAATGGAGACACCAATTCAAAGTCCTGAACTTTTCACTCTAATTGGAAATGTTCGCGGCGTAAAGACTTACACCCTATCACTTGTTTCACCAAACTTAAGAGTTGATGAAGAAGCCGATATTAATGACTGTTGCCAAAGTGGATGCAGCGGTTGTCCTTATTTTAATGGATAGTAACTTATGAAAAAATTTAGTGTAACGGCAAAGGCCTATTCAGATACAACGGCAGCAGACCTACTTGCAGAAAAGTGTGCAAAAGCAGGAATAGAGCTATCAAAGATTAAAATCAAAAATCTTATGAAACAAGGTGCTTGTTGGACAAAGTCCGCTAAGCCAGAGCGAATTAGAAAGGCCAAATATGAAATCAAGCGCGGTCAAACTATCAAGCTCTACGTTGATCCAAATATTGCAGAATTTGACATGAGCACTGTTGAGTGTCTTCATGAAACTCACCACTATGGAGTTTACTACAAACCAGCAGGTCTTTTGTGCCAAGGTACGAAGTATGGTGATGAATACACAATCATAAGAGAAATTCACAAACGCACTGGACGTGAACCATTTCTCATCCACCGCCTTGATAAAGAAACGGCCGGTGTTATGATGATTGCTTATACTAAGAAAGCGGCACGTGCTTTTTCGCAACAGATAAAAAACCATAAAATTCAAAAAACATATCAAGCAGAAGTAAAAGGAAAGCCAGAGAAGGCCAAGCGTCTTGAAAGTGTAATCGATGGGAAGAACGCAATTTTAGAATACGAAGTTAAGAAGTATCTTGAAAAGACGGCCCTTGTCGAAGTCAACCTAATCACGGGGCGTAAGCACCAGATTAGAATTCAATTCACAGAGCTAGGTTTTCCAGTAATGGGTGATCCTCGTTATGGAAAAGGAAATGTGAACGATACAGGTCTTGCCCTTATCGCATCTAAACTTGTTTTTGATGATCCTTGGCGAAGTGGTAATCTTGTTACTATTGAAGTACCCCAAGATAAAAGGCTATTCTAATTAGGCTTCTTATAGTCTTTGAGATCGATTGTTTTAACCTTAAGATTTAATTCTTTCGCAATAGACTTCTTAATTAGCTCATTCTTGTAGTCAACAATAGGATTCTTGCTACGACGATTTATCGGGAATAAGTACTTATCTTTTTCAAAGAATGCGATTTCGATTTTTCCGGCTTTCATACGCAAAACTTAACATAGAATAAACTTACGTGCATCTATTACTTAGTCTTGCGCTATGTGTTCAAGTTCAATATGTTATTTCAGCTTATTGAACATTAAATTCTAAATCAACTTTGTCGTGAATAACCTTATCTGCCACAGTGCCCAATAAAGTTGAACGATACTTGATACCAAATTTTGTTCGATCGAAGCTAACTTTTCCTGTGGCATTCTTGCCATCGTAATTCATAGTAAAAGTTAGAGGACGTGTTACTTGCTTTATCTTAAAGTCTGCTACAACCTTATATTTATTTTTTGCAATTTTTGTAATTGATTTCGTTACCATCGTCGCTGTTGGATACTTTTCGATTTCAAAGAAGTCACTTTGACGAAGATGGTTTTGTAACTTATCCTTCCACTCTCCTTCAAGATCACGAACATCAATAGTATTCATCTGAACAGTGAATTTTCCTTTCACAGGCTCACCCTTATCATCGTGTTCAATTGTTCCTTTTAAGAATTTGACATGGCCCCAGTGTTGGCCACCAACTTTACTTGCGTGCCATTTTAGAAAACTCTTATCGGTATCAATCTCTCTAGCGAATGCAAGAATTGAAAGTAAAATACAAAAACCGATAATTAATAATTTCATCTTCTTTCCTCCAACGATACCACAACGACAATAGTTGTAAGTATTCTAAGAGAAAACATGATGTGCTAATAATTAAGTTTTGGTAAAAAATAGTTAAACAGGCAGTAGGAAAGCATTCTCAAAGTCGATGGTAAGTTTAACTTGTGTACCAACACTCACCTGAGATGAGTCGGCCAATTGAAACCTTAGAACCTTAGCATTCATGGTTGCTACTTCAACGAAGTCATATTCACCATGTCTAATAATTGCCTTCACTCGCCCTTTTAAATGACCATTGTCATCGGCCAACTTTAAATACTTTGGACGAAAGGCCAAATAAACAAATTGGTTATTTGTTTTGAGATTATCTTTAACTTCAAATTGTCCAAAATCGTTTTTTACAACAACTTTGTCACCATTTCTCTCAACAATTGGGCCAGCAACGAGGTTAATCATCCCACCAAAACGAGCAGCATCAATTGACAAAGGCCTATCATAGAAGTCTTGTGGCCTTTGATAAGTTTGAAGTTTAGCACCACTAAGATACATAATTCGATCACTTAAAGAGTAAGCTTCTTTTAAATTATGAGTGACAAATACTAATGAAATTTCGTTCTCTTTAAAAATTTCAAAGATTTCATGGCATAAGGTTGCCTTAAGAAACTCATCGATATTCGAAAAAGGCTCATCCAATAAAAGTACATCTGGTGCAACGACCATTGAGCGAGCAAAGAGAAGTCTTTGTAATTGTCCGGCCGATAATTGATCGAGCTTTTTGTGATCCTTGTACTCTAGGCCAAAAATTTCAATCATATCACGAACACGATTCGTATCGGCATTTGGCTCATGAGCAAGTAAATGACTTTCAATATTTTCAAAAACCGTTAAGTCCCAGTTTAGATTATTAACACCAGAAACCATTTCAATTTTGAGTCCCTCAGATTTTTCAACCTCACCACTAAGTGGTTGTAATTTTCCTGTGAGGATATTAAATAAAGTCGTTTTCCCCGTTCCAGAAGGGCCAAGAAGAGTTAAGACCTCCCCCTTTTTAAGATCAAAAGAGATCTTATCAAACTGACAAATTGATTTTTGATCAAAATTATAAGTTAAATTTTTTACTGCTAAAACTTTCATTACCACTAGACTCTCCTAAGTAGGACAATCTGTAAATACAGGGTTTGGAGAGAATTTAAGAAATCTTAATTCAAAAGAAATTATGTTGCCAACGATAAGTAAGTTGTAGCGCACAGGAGACTATATGAGCTTTGATAAGCATCAAATTACTGAATCATTTAGAAGAATTGAGCCTAATCTTAATAACTTTACTAATGCCTTCTTTGATAATGTCATTATTCTCGAGCCAGGAATGCAAAAGGTTTTTGCTCACACGGACCGCGAACACTTAAAGGCATCTTTTATCAGGGCCCTTAGTATAACAATCAATAACTTAAAAAATCCGCAGTATTTAAAATACTACCTCCAGGGACTAGGAAATAATCAAATCAAGTATGAAATGTCTGAGACTTACTTTCCTATATTTGAAGAAGCATTTATTCAAACATTAATGCTCTTTCATATGAACACCTGGAGCCCCAGGTTAGAAAAGGCCTGGCGTGAGTGCTTCTACTATGTAGCTGAATATATATCTGACGGAATGATGGATGCAACACTACGCAGGGAGTTTGAAGATTTTTTAGAGAATAAAGAGCGAGTAGATTCCTTTAAAAAGGCAGCCTAATTATTTTCGATTCAATTTAGACTTAATGACTAAGTAATCACTCCCCTCTTGCCAAGACTCAGTAACCTCAACTTCGTCTTCAGCGACAAAGTAAAAACGAAGAGAAAAGCCATCTTCTTTAGAATAAATCGTTAACTCGTCATTATTGATTAGTCCTGAAACCTCTCCTTTATAGTAAAGAAGTGGGCCTCTAACATCAAATACAGAAAATGGATATTCTGCACTTAGGCCATTGCAATTGTAACCACCTTCTTGAATTTTAAATTTCTTACCATCATAGAATAATCTAAAATAAACTTCAGAACATTCTTGAGTTGCTTTAGGAGTTTTAACAGCTCCTGTGCCTAACCACTTGCCACCAATACTAGCAAAAGATAATTGAGTAAATAATATAAGTGAGATTAATTTCATGGTTTAATTATCTTCGCTACTTGCCCTATAGTCAAAAACCCACAAGTTAAATATAATGACTTCTATGAATAAATTTTTCATTATTTCTTTTTCGATATTATTGTGTGCTTGTGGTGGCCAAAAAAAGTTTCTAGGGCAAGAGCAAGGTAGTATCTACTCTTCCGAAATCTTAAAGAGAAACCCAAGTGATGGTAAAGAAGTAACACTTAAGGCCCGAATCCATAAGAAACTAAAGAATAACTTCTACCTTGTTAAAGATGAGCAAGGACTCATTCTCGTCAAAATTCGCTCAAGCCTTCTTGGGCTTGATTCAGACTATAATTACCAGACCCTTTTTCTTATGAAAGGTGAAACAGATAATGAGTCAAAGCACTTCTATGTAGAGATAGAAGAGCTTGAGCTCTTTAAGCCTTAGCCGACATCTAGTCTTCTGATCGACAAATATCATCTCCGTAACGACGACATACTCCATTTGAAGTTCGAGTTTCACAATAAGGAATACACACTGCATTAATACCGCAGAAATCTTCCCTATACCTACGACACTCACCATCTGATGATCTTGAGTCACAATGAGCAACACATTGCCACTGGCGATCTTGAGGAGGCCTGCCATCTTCACTACAGAAATAACGAGTCCCATCGATGACAACAGTTACCTCTGCGTTAACACTAAGTCCTAGAAAGAATAAGAATGTAAAAAGTAATAGATTTTTCATATCATCATTAACTCACACTCTCACCATTTTGTTTAGACAGGCCGCATACAAAGTTATGAATGACACTTTAACTCAGGCATTTTATATTGAGCAAAACAATAAGGAGATCCCATGGTTTCAGATATTTTTGACCCAAGTGCTTGGAAAGAAGTAGAAGGCTTTGACTTCAAGGACATTACATACCACCGCGCTGTCGACCAAGGAACAGTTAGAATTGCATTTAACCGTCCAGAGTGTCGTAACGCATTCAGACCTCAAACAGTTGATGAACTCTATCGCGCTCTTGATCACGCTAGAATGTGGAGTGATGTTGGTGTTGTTCTTATCACAGGAAATGGGCCATCACCAAAAGACGGTGGATGGGCGTTCTGTTCAGGTGGAGACCAAAGAATTCGTGGAAAAGATGGATATAAGTATGTTGATGGTGATGGAACTCCTGATCCAGCAAAACTTGGACGATTGCATATTCTTGAAGTACAGCGTTTAATTCGCTTTATGCCTAAAGTTGTTGTTGCTGTTGTTCCAGGTTGGGCCGTTGGAGGAGGACACTCACTTCACGTTGTTTGCGATATGACCATTGCTTCAAAAGAACATGCTATCTTTAAACAAACAGACCCTGATGTTGCTTCTTTTGACTCAGGATATGGTTCAGCATACCTTGCGCGCCAATGTGGTCAAAAACGTGCTCGTGAAATTTTCTTCTGTGGTTTCAACTACAGTGCAGAAGAAGCATTTCAAATGGGAATGGTAAATAAAGTTGTACCACACGCTGACCTTGAAAAGGTTGCTCTTGAGTGGGCAAAAGAGATGAACTCAAAGTCACCTACGGCCATGCGTATGCTTAAGTTTGGATTCAATCTTCTTGATGACGGCCTAGTAGGCCAACAGCTCTTTGCAGGTGAAGCTACAAGGCTTGCTTATGGAACTCCTGAAGCGCAAGAAGGACGTGATGCTTTTGTTGAAAAGCGTGAAAAAGACTTCTCTCAATTTCCTTGGCATTACTAATTATATAACGGGGGCATCCATGCCCCCTCGTTCGCTCTACTTCCATGAGAAAATAACTGATAAATATTCTTTCGTTGCATTTTGACCGCGATCTAATACTGTCACGCCTACCTGATAATTCCCTTCCAGGTCATACTTTTTATTGAATAAACTCGCTTTCAGCAGTTTAGAAACAGTAAATTCATCAATTGTTACTCGATCTACAATTTCCTCTTCATTCTCTTTAGAAAAGACAACCTGATAGAGAGTATATTTATAAAATAAATTTTCATCGTTTACGCAATTATCATCGGTATCTTTAAAATGAAATTTGGGTAATTGTTTTCTAAATAATGGTGAATAATCGATCTTCTCGACTTCGACTTCATCAGGTGGAGTAAAGTCAAAACGAATTGGGTTTGTTTCAATAATAAATGATTTCCTATTTTTCTTATCAACAGTTTGAAAATAGACCTGAACTTCATCACATTCATTATAGCCTAGCTTATGCAGTTCATGCCCATCGAGAAGCAACTGATTGGTATTTTGTGGTAATTTCATCCATTCGACCTGAATGTAGCTATTCTTGGAATAATAGCCATAATAAATATCATTAACCTCTGATTTATAGGGATAATTCCAATAAAAACGAATAGGCGATACCTTAGACCCCCACCCAGGAACAGGTGACTCTTGAATAAAACGATAAGGAAAGGCAACTGAGTGATTATAGTTAATATCAATTAGTTCTTTGGCCCCTTGATAGTTATCAAACAAATTAACTTCAAAGATTTCATATTGGTTTTTACCGGATATTTGTGAGGATATTACATCAATTGAGAAATTGCCATTTATACACTTGGCCTGTTCAACATTCTCGTTAACTATATCTAGTAATCGTACCGAACTTCCTTGCGAACATCTTCCTTCAATCTTATGGCCCATGCGATACACATCTACTTCATTTGGAGCGAGTCTCTTTTCACTTGAGGGAATATAATCGAAAGTGGTTGAAAAATGATTAGTTTTATAATCGATATAAAAATCATTACATTCCGCAAAGACTGTTGTCTCTCCATCTAAGTCATATTCATCAGGGAAAACAATAAAGACACCATCAATTTGTCTTAGAGGAATATTGTGACCATCTCGTAATATATTTTCAGACTTTTTTGTATAGAGACGTACATTTCCATTTGTATAAGTAATTCCACAAGTACCACTTATAATATGCCTCCCCTTAGCACTTTCATCATACTTTCCTCGTGGAGAAAAAAAGTGCGGTGAGCTTTCAACAACTTTATAATAATAGAAAAGCATTCGTAGATTTGATCGAAAGTCCCCCTTCAGTCCCTCTACTGGAATCTGGTAAAGTATGCGTCCTGTTTTTTTTCGTGGTAATAAGTTGAGGTTATAAGTGAAACGATCATTATAACAATTTACAACATTCCCATCGACACTAACTCGTTCAAACCCCTTACAGCTGCCTTTGACCTCTAATGTATCATCAAGAACACCAACAATTGACTCACTTAAGAAGATCGAATGGTCATCATTTCTAAACTTAATCGTCTTAATTATAACGTCTGAACTATTACCGTAAGCATCTACTTGATTAATAAAAAGGTGGGTCTCTATTGCTTCAGCATTAATCTTAGAAAAATATATTGGAGTTAGAAAAAGCCCATTTGGACATCCGGCAGTTTTAACATAGTCCTCAATATAGCTTCCGCGAATAAAAATAGTCCCACTTGGTTGGCAACGTCCAGAGACATAAATAGTTCGTCCATAGAAGTAGCCTTCCATAGGAGTGTCAACAATAACCTTGTCCGGTCGACGAGTAACGACATTGGGAATCTTAACAACAATAGAAAGGCCATCTTGTGTGACAAATACATCTTGATTGCCAACGATATTTGATTGGAAGAATAATGTCTTTCTATACTCACCGTCCAGACATTGAGTGTATGTACTTTGGTTACTTACAAGATTATTTGAAATAAAGTAAACCGGGATATCATTTGAACACTGCCCTTCAATCACAACCCTTTGTCCATTTAATCTTCTTGAGACAAGATGTGCTGTTAAGTCACCTTTGGTAACTTGCAGATTTGTGCCTACAGAGCTAATAGTTCGACTGCGTTTTTGACAACCTTCGAGAACTAAGATGAAGATAAGAATGGTGTAAATATATTTATACTCCACACCATTCTTATCGTGATTAAGATATTTTTACGCAGTTAAAATTGATTAAAAAATGCCGTTAAAACTAAAACGATAATTAAGTTAGCAAAAAAGATAATATCTCTAAGCCCAACAGTCAGATTTAACGCTTTAACAATTTCACTCTTTGAAGGAGACTTCCCATTCTTCATTTGAAGTTGTTTAAAGAGTTTTGACTCCACCTTCTTTTTAAAGTGATCATCCTTAAAGAATGCAACTCTTAGTCCAATAATAAGACATACAAAGTATAGCCAAAGGTTAGATACTCCTAAGTCCTTAGCAAAGAGATATGTGATAATCATTGGAATTTGAACAACTATCAAGTAGACAAAGAGAGTTGGGATATTATTTTGTAGGCCAATCACTAGCATTATATAAGCCTCTTAATAACTTCTAAAAATAGTAGCCATGTCTTTTCCACTGATGAAATTGAAACTTGTTCATCCGGGGAATGGGCCCCTGTAATTGTCGGACCAAAACTAATAATATCAACATCTGGCATAGCTTTAGAAAGAATTCCACATTCAAGTCCTGCGTGGATTGAAGAAATCTTTGGCGCATGGCCTCTCAAATCTTTAAAGGCTTCACCAGTAACTGATAGAATTTTAGATTCTGGATTTGGCTTCCAACCAGGGTAGGCACCTTCAAGAATGGCATTAGAGCTTAGTTCGCTTTGAGCAGAGATCATTTCTTGTGCAAAGCTATCTCTCGCATCTTCACTAGCACTACGAATAAGATTGGCCATACTAAACTTACCACCTTCAAGAGTGATCACACCTAAGTTTGTCGAAGTTTCAACAACACCCTCAAAGTGCTCGTCCCATGCTTTAACGCCGTGGTGGCAATTATTAATTGCAGATAGCACAAGTTTTGAATCTTTTAATGAAAGGGCCCTTACCTCTTCACTCATTGATGATAACTCAAATTTTAAACCAGCTTCGGCCTCTTGATTCTTTTCCCATAGAGATTCAAAATTTGAACGAATCTTAAGAAGGCTTTCTTCACTTGTATAAAAATCAACAAAGGCTTCCCTAGCAATAGCGTTTCTTAATGATCCACCTTTGATCGAAACAAGTTGAATATCATCAACTCCAGCAAAAACCTGTGGAATAAGTTTATTTGCATTTAAGCGTCCACGGTGAATATCAATTCCCGAGTGGCCACCTTTTAAACCTTTAATAGCAACTCTTTGATGGACACCATTTGCTTGGCCCTCGCTAAACTCTTTTTCAAAGATAAGATCAACACCACCGGCACAACCAATGATAAGCTCATCTTCCTCTTCTGTATCGAGGTTTAGCATAATCTTTCCATCAAAGTGGTCACCCTTAAGGCCAATTGCTCCATGCATTCCAGCTTCTTCACAGGCCGTAAAAACACACTCTAATGGTGGGTGCGCAATATCTTTGCTTTCTAGAAGTCCCATCGCAAATGCACAGCCGATACCATTGTCCGCACCAAGCGTTGTCCCGTTAGCACGCACCCAATCACCATCGATAAAGGTTGTGATAGGATCCTTTTTAAAATCATGAGCGTTACCTTCGTTCTTTTGTGCAACCATATCAAGGTGCCCTTGAAGGATTACCGGTGCAGAGTTTTCGCCACCCAATTGGCCCGGCTTCTTAATAATGACATTATTTACCTCATCACGATAAGTTTCTAAGCCTAAGCTCTTTCCAAATAAGAGAAGTAGAGTTTGTACGGCCTCTTCGTGATAACTAGGTCTTGGAGTATCTAGAAGTTTTTGAAAGTTAGACCAAACATATTTTGGACTTAATTGTTCGACACGTGATTGATTCATAAAATAACCTACTTGTTATGTTTTTAAACAATCTACTATGAAGATCAATTTTAGAAAAGCCTAAATGCTATGCGGCTTCTTCACCACCGTCATCTTCATAACTAGGAAAATGAGGAAATTTAGGATGATTCTGTGCTTCTTCAATTAGATACTTGTCTACAATATGAGGCCGCCAACTTAAGTAAACGCCATCAAACTTATCAAGAGAGAGGTTTTCATCATAATGGGGACTACGCTTAATATCCATATGATAAATATCGATACTGCCCTCTTTCTCGAAATAATTTCTAAGATTCGCACCGCGAGAAAGATAGAGCTTACGTACAGTCGACTCTTCTCCCGAAGATTCAATATTTAAAATAATATTATAGTGGCGGTAGTCCACAGCAAGGTTAATTGAATTACACTTTAAGTCTGGCCTATAGTCATAACTCTTACAGTCGCTTGTTCCTAGGTTGTGGATGAGTAGAACATTTTCAAAGATCGCGCCTCCGTGCTTTTGGGCGGCACGCGCTCGAGACTTAGAAATCGTAATTGAAGCTGCTCCTTTATATCGCAAAAAGTCAAAATCAATACCGGCCACAAAACCAGGGCGAAGAACGTCATTGAGCAGTAATGTAAAATCGCTTTCATCTGACATGGCCACCATATGCGAAAGCTTAGAAGTGCTCACAGACAGGTAACGCTTTTGACCGTAGATATTCTTAAGCTCAACGATGGCCTTTGTGCCAGCATAGACCTCTATCCAATTCACCTGCTTTCTCGTTTGTAGTGGGATATTGCCAAAGATACCAGAGTCGGGTCCACCCATTAGAACGTTACAACCCAATTCTTTCATCAGCGCCTTTGAAAAGTGTTGAATATAAGACTTTCGGACGTTGATATACTCCAAGAGCTCCTCTTTAAAGAAGATTTGTTCACACATTTTTTCCAATTCCAATTCGAATTCTTGCTTTTTCATAGTTTGCCTATCGACTCTCATTAGATATGCAGTGAGTTAAAAAAAGTTAATTTAGTCAGGGCCTCTTAAAGCTGATAACGACTAGTAAAACGGCCTAAAAGGTGGTAAAAATGCATGTATAAATCAAATACAAAAAACTGAATTTAACTCAAAAAGTCGAGGATCTATGTCTAATTTTCTAGAAGATTATCACGCACATGTTGAGGAAAGGGCCAAAGAAGGTATTCCTCCATTAGCACTAACAAAAGAACAAGCTACTGAAGTTGTTAAACTTCTTGAAGCTGCACCAACACAAGAGCTACTTGATCTACTTAAAGATCGTATCAACCCAGGAGTTGATCCAGCTGCTCAAGTAAAAGCAAGCTTCCTAGTTGGGATCACAAAAGGTGCACAAACTTGTTCACTAATTTCAAAAGAATATGCGGTTGAATTACTAGGGACAATGGTTGGTGGTTTCAACCTTCAAGGTCTAGTTGATATTGTTGCAGGAAATGATGATGCTCTTGCAAAACTTGCTGCTAAAGAACTAAAGAACCTTCCTCTTGCAGTTAACGTTTTTGATGACGTAAAAAAACTTGCAGATGGTGGAAATGCAATTGCAAAAGAAATCATCGAGTCTTGGGCAAATGCTGAGTGGTTTACAAATAAACCACAAGTTGATGAATCAATCAAAACTGTCGTTTACAAAGTTGACGGTGAAATCAATACAGATGACTTCTCTCCTGCTCCATTTGCATTCACAAGAGCAGATATCCCTCTTCACGCAAATGTTATGGGTGGAGCTCTTTTCCCAGAAGGTCCAAAACAAATTTCTGACCTAAAAGAAAAGTTTAACCTTCCTGTAACTTTCGTAGGAGACGTTGTTGGTACAGGTTCTTCAAGAAAGTCAGCTTGTAACTCTCTTCTATGGCACATTGGTGAAGATATCCCATTCGTACCAAACAAGAGACGTGGTGGTGTAATCATTGGTTCAACTATTGCTCCAATTTTCTTCAACACTGCAGAAGATTCAGGTGCTCTTCCAATTCAAGGAATTGACGTATCAGCACTGACAACAGGAACAATTATTGAAGTTCGTCCTCTAGAAGGAAAAATCCTTGATGACAAAGGTGAAGAACTTGCAAAATACGAAATCGCTCCAGAAACAATTCTAGACGAATTTAGAGCTGGTGGCCGTGTTCCTCTAATCATTGGTAAAATGCTTACAGATAAAGCAAGAGCAGAACTTGGACAAGGGACTGCAAATGACTCAGGAATCTTCGCTAAGCCTCACACTACTGAAGCTCACGAAAACCAAGGTTACACTCTTGCACAGAAAATGGTTGGGAAAGCATGCGGAGTTGAAGGAATCCTTCCAGGAACTTCATGTCTTCCAAAAATGACTACTGTTGGTTCACAAGATACAACAGGGCCAATGACAAGAGATGAGATGACTGAACTTGCATGTCTTAAGTTCAACGCTGACCTTGTAATGCAGTCATTCTGTCACACAGCTGCTTATCCAAAGCCAAGTGATGTTATTACTCACGCTACTCTTCCAACTTATATCCATGACAGAGAAGGTGTTGCTCTTAGACCAGGTGATGGAATTATCCACTCATGGCTAAACCGTCTTCTTATCCCAGATACAGTTGGTACTGGTGGTGACTCACACACTCGTTTCCCTCTTGGAATTTCATTCCCAGCAGGTTCTGGGCTTGTTGCTTTTGCAGCTGCTCTAGGTGTTATGCCACTTGATATGCCAGAGTCAGTTCTTGTTAAATTCAAAGGAAAATTACAACCAGGAATCACTCTACGTGACGTTGTAAATATGATCCCTTACCAAGCAATTCAAGACGGACTACTAACAGTAGAAAAGAAGAATAAGAAAAATATTTTCGCAGGTCGTATCCTTGAGATGGAAGGTCTTCCAGATCTTAAACTTGAGCAAGCTTTCGAGCTTACTGATGCTACTGCAGAAAGAAGTGCTGCTGGTTCAACGATTAAGCTAAGTCGTGAAACAGTTGTTGAGTACTTAAGCTCAAACGTTGCACTTATGAAGTCAATGATCGCAAATGGTTTTGGTCACGTTGGAACTTTAGAGAGACGTATCGCTGAAGTTGAAAAATGGATTGAAAGTGGCGAGCTAATGGAAGCAGATAAAAATGCTGAGTACGCTGCTGTTATCGAAATCGATCTTGATGAAATGAAAGAGCCAATTGTTGCTTGTCCAAACGATCCTGATGACGTTAAGAAAATGAGTGACGTACAAGGTGATAAGATTGATGAAGTATTCATCGGTTCATGTATGACAAATATTGGTCACTTCAGAGCTGCTGCGACTGTTCTAGATGGTCAAGGTCAAGCTGATGCTAGACTATGGGTTTGTCCTCCAACAAAGATGGATAAAGACCAATTGACAAGAGAAGGTTACTATTCGAAATTCGCTGCTGCTGGTGCAAGACTTGAAATGCCAGGTTGTTCACTATGTATGGGTAACCAAGCACGTGTTAAAGACGGTGTAACAGTATTCTCTACTTCAACTCGTAACTTCAACAACAGACTTGGTAAAGGTGCTCAGGTTTACTTAGGTTCAGCAGAACTTGCTGCAATCTGTGCAAAGCTTGGATACATTCCAAAAGTTGATGAATATCTATCAATGATGAAGCCACTTGAAGGTAAAGATGATTCAATCTATCGTTACCTAAACTTCGATCAGATGGAAAACTTCAGTATCGACGAAGCTTAATTTAAAGCAATAGAGATATAAAAAGAAAGGGAGCTTAATAGCTCCCTTTTTTTATTCACAGAATTTTTTAATGACTCTTTTTACCCTACTGATTTCTAATTTTCTTCCAGCATAAGGAGCAAACTCTCCATACCATCTACTATAGTGAAAACACTTGTAATTCTAACTACTTAGGTTTTTTAGCGAGGCAGATCTTCGCTTTTGGATTCATTTCACAAAGAGCTTCTTTAAGCATCTGATTCTCTTCTTCAAGTTGTTTTGTACGGGCCTCAAGGGAAGCAATATTTCTTCCTTGTTCCTTTGAAATTGAAAATAAACTCTTAACACCTTCAATAAGTGGAGCTACTAATTTTGCGTAAGCAACACTTAAATATCCGTTTTCATCTTTTGAAATGGCCTCAGGAAAGACCTTCTCTACATTCTGGGCAATGACACCAATATCTCTGCCCTCTTTAAAATTCTTTTGTGGAAACTCATCCTTTCTCCACTCGAAGTACACACCATCAAGAAGCGAAATTTTGTCGAGAATAGAAATCTCACTTGAAATTGTCATTACTTTCTTTTTAAGACGCTCATCTGATGTTGAATCAAATGCAGCAGTCCCACGAACAGATCCATTTACATCAAGGGCGAAAGAAGCACTAGGTGAAGTCGTTAAAATACCTACGTTGGCATTTGTTCCGTTTACATTTACAACATCAGTTAATATTGCATCTCCAACAGAAAGATTTATATCACCAGCAAAGGCATGCATACGCATTCCATTAGCAGTCTCAGGAGCTGAGTGGAATAACATCACATCTGACCAAGAGGAATCTGGAAAGTCAGCGGCCCAGTCGTAATTTGAATTTAAAAGAGCAAAGCCGGCTTCCGAACCATCGGCAAGAAATGTGAAATTTACCTCAGATGAGATACCTGTATTACTATCTTGAATTTTTACTTCTGCATGAGAGTCGACAATGTGAAGATCCGCAGCTGGTATATTTGTTCCAATACCAACATTACCACCTAGGTTTACATAAAGACCTTCATCAAGTCCTGAGTAAGAAATATAGTTGGCACCAATTTGAAAGTTTTGAGTAGCTGTATGATTTCCAAGATCATCACCAGGAGCAACGAGGTCGCCTGGCTCCCATTCAGAAAATGAACTATTCCAAGTTAATACCTGTCCATTCGTTGGAGCACTTGCCGAAACCGCACGAGACTGTAAGGTTGTATCACTTGCAGGAAGGTTGTAAAGATTCGTTGCATCTAGAGATGGCAAGCTTCCATCTGATTCGAGACGAAGAAGTCCATCACCAACATTTGTATTTCCAACAGAGATATCTAAGTATGTCCCAGCGTCAATTACTGAAAAATCAGAACTAAAAGTTAGGCCCTTAAATTGAAGATCACTTGCAACTTTTTGAGAATATAACCCGTAGTCCCCACCTCTATTACTTGCTGTATTCGTTTCTCCAGCGGCAGAAATTCCTGTCAGCTGAGAACCATCGATTGCAGGTAGACGGCCAGAGCCATCAAGGCGAAGAAGTTCATTGGCCCCATTAGAAGTATTCACTCCAATTTGTACATCATTTACATTTTCAGTTATCGCAAGATCAGTTGTTACAGTTAGACCTTTTAACTCAAGATCACTTCCTGTTTTTTGTTTGAATAAAGTCGCACCACCAGCGCTTGAAATTGTATTAACTTCTCCACTTCCTCCAGCACTAATCGTTTGCGGCTCCCATTGTGAAGCGGTGTTATTCCACACAAGGGCCTGGCCATCAGTTGGCGCAGTTGAAGCTACAGCACGTGATTGAATTGTATTATCAGAAGTAACAATTCCTGTTAACTGAGATCCGTCAACCACAGGTAGACGCCCAAAAGCATCAAGCCTTAACAGCTGATTTGCCGTATTAGTCGTTGTCACATCAATTTGTACATCATTAGTATTTCCAGTTAATGTAATGTCCGCACCGCCACTAAGGCCTTTAAAAACGAGATTTGTTCCAACCTTTGCTTGAAATAGCCCTTCTCCACCGGCGCTAGAAGCAGTATTGGCCTCCCCACCAGCTCCACCTGTAACGATTGTTGTTGGTTCCCACTGAGAACTGGTACTATTCCATAAAAGTGCCTGTCCGTTTGAAGGAGCAACAGAAGAAACAGTACGAGACTGAATGGCCGTAGCATCAGAGCTTCCACCTGCAATTCCAGTTAGAAGAGAACCATCTAGTGCAGGAAGACGCCCAGAAGCATCTAATCTTAAAAGTTGGTTTGCACCATTTGATGTATTAATTTGAAGATCAACAGTGTTAGTACTACCAGAGATCGCAAAGTCAGTTGAGCCTTGAAGGCCCTTTAGAATTAAATCAACTCCAGATTTCTGTTTAAAAAGAGAAACTCCACCAGCACTTGAAATCGTATTATTCTCACCTGAGCCGCCACCAGAAACGATTGTCTGAGGCTCCCATTGAGTTGTTGCATTATTCCAAACGAGGGCCTGCCCATCAGCAGGTGCTGTTGTTGAAATAGATCTCGTTTGAAGAGTTGTGGCATCAGAGCTTGCTGCTGCAAGGCTTTGCGGCTCCCACTCAGAAGAAGTATTATTCCAAGTTAAAACCTGTCCATCAGTTGGCGCTGTTAAAGAGATATCTCTTGTTTGTAAGCTAACAGCATCCCCTGAAGATGATGATGAGATACCAGTAAGAAGCGATCCATCTAATGCCGGAAGTCTTCCAAAAGAATCAAGGCGAAGAATTTGTCCTGCTCCATTCGAAGTATTTATTCCAATTTGAATATCATTTGCATTTCCAGTTAAGGAAATATCTGATGTATTAGTAAGTCCCTTAAAGACTAAATTTGAACCTACTTTATTTTGATAAATTGCTTCACCACCAGCACTTGAGGCAGTATTAATTTCTCCTCCGGCCCCACCAGCAGTGATTGTAGCAGGTTCCCAATGCTGACTTACATCATTCCAAAGAAGAGCTTGACCGTTGGATGGTGCTGCGGCCGATACATCACGTGATTGTAATGTTGAGTCTCCCCCACCAGCAGCAATTCCTGTCAACTGAGAACCATCAATAGCAGGTAAGCGCCCACTTGAATCAAGTCTTAAGAGTTGATTTGCACCATTTGCTGTATTAATTTGTAGATCAACTGTATTAGTACTTTCATTAACAACAAAGTCAGATGAACCTAAAATACCTCGCATTACAAAGTCTACCCCAGACTTCTGTTTGAAAATAGAAGCACCTGCGGCCGTTGACATTGTATTGGTTTCACCGCTTCCACCACCTCCGCCAGAGATGCCTGTAAGCTGTGAACCATCGATAGCAGGAAGTCTTCCAAGAGAGTCCAGTCTTAGAAGTTGGTTTGCACCATTACCTGTATTTATTTGAAGTCCAAGTGAGTTTGACCCTTCAGTAATATTGATATCAGATGATGGAGAGAGACCTTTAAACTGGAGTTGACTACCAACCTTTTGTTTAAAAATAGAAGTTCCACCTGTTGTATAAACGGTATTAGCTTCACCAGATCCGCCGCCACCGCCACTTGCGATTGTCGAAGGAACCCAAGATGAGTTACTACTGCTCCAAACAAGGGCCTGACCATCAGTTGGTGAAATATTTGAAACTAATCGATTGTGAATTGATGTTGCATTTGTTGATGAACCGCCTTCATCCGTTCCAATAACCCAACTTGTTCCGTTGAATTTTAAGATTGAACCAGAGATTGCACCACTTGTGTCTGCATCATACAGATCATCTACCGTAAGATTAACTGCACCTAATTTCCCATTAACAGAAGTCACACTAGATGTTGGCTGATTGGCCGGCGCCCACTTTCTAGTGATGGCATTATATTGAAGAATCTGTCCGTGAGATGCTCCAAGATCAGGAAGGTCAACATTGATTGAAAATGTACTTGCACCACTTGCACTCTCTAATGTCATAGTAAGAATTTGATTAAGAGGTAGAAGAGTATTGGAAAGTGCATCTGCTATGATCTCCCCTTCATTTTGCGAACCAATTGAAAAATTTGAAGTCGCTCCACTCTTATCAGTGATGCGAATATTTTCAACCTTATGAAGACTCGAACCTAAGATTCTTAGCTTGTCACCTTGCACACTAATATTACTTACATGAACCTCTCCGCGACTATTTTCACGACGTTGAATTTCAGGTACACAACTCGAAATTAACAGCTGTAAGCATAAAATATGAATATAAGACTTTTTAAATATCTTCTTCATTTCGCTTCTTTATCGACGAACTCAACTAAATTCATATAAAATATTAATACAATTTAAAAATCGGCAAATAAGGTACTGAAATAATAAAAGATGGAGAAAAAAGCAGGGGCATTACTGCCCCAAAAAGACGGCATTTTAAATACTTATCAAATTATCACTTGCTACAAAGTCTTTCTTCAACGATAAGGTGAGAAATATCGTACTTCGCTAGTATTTTTTCACGGTAATACTCACTTCCCTTTAAGTTACAGTTATAAATCATCACTTCACACGCATGAGCATTTGGAGCAATTCTCCACAAGTGAAGGTCTGCTATTTCAATATCTTCATCGTGCGCAAAAAGCTTTCTAATTTCTTCTTCATCAAATAATTTCGAATTACCATCAAGAAGTTCCCAGACAGTATCTTTGGCCAGCCCCCATGCCCACTTTAAGATTACGATTGCCCCAAGAATTCCTATAATTGGATCGGCCCATAGCCATCCAAAATACTTCCCAGTGAACAAGGCCGCAATGGCCATTACAGAAGTTAGAGCGTCTGCAATAACATGTAATAAGGCCGAACGATGGTTGTGATCGTGAACATGATTAATAGCTTGATCCTGTCCATGGCCATGTTGCTGACCCTGTGAGTCCCATAGCAGTATTGCACTCAGTATATTTACAATAAGACCAATTATTGCAACGATAATGGCCGTTTCAAACTTAATATCCATTGGATTTAAAAATCTTCCTATCGACTCTACCCCCATTACAACGGCGACAATTCCTAACATGAGGGCACTCGTATAGCCTCCTAGAGGAATCATTTTACCTGCACCAAAACTTAGCTTTTTATTTATTTTTTCAGATCGTGCAAGTCGATAAACAATAACAGTAATACCAAGTGCACCAACGTGTGAACTCATATGCCAGCCATCTGCAAGTAAGGCCATCGATCCAGTAAAGTATCCATAACCAATTTCCACAACCATGGTTACAAATGTAAGAATAATAACGAGAATCGTCTTCCTCTCATTTGAACCTAGTCGTGCATCATCCAATACAAAATTATGTGATTCCAAATGTTCTTCATGTTTCATATCTACTTCCAATAAGTTTTAATTAAATTTACCAATTCAATTGCAGCTTCATCTTGAGGTGTCTTCGGATCAAGAGGAGAGACCATAACGTGATTCTTCACATGTTCTTCAATTAACTCACCAGTTAGTCCATTAAGCCCACCACGACATGCGGCCAGTGTTTGTAGAATACTATAGCAATCCTTATCTTCTTGAAGGGCACGCTCAACGGCTTCGAGCTGACCCTTGATACGCCTTATACGAGTTATAATCTTCTTCTTATTTTGTTGAATATGTGCCATCTATGACCTCCACCTATATACTATACACCAGTATAGTAAACAAAGATAGTGTAAAGAAATCCACTGTAAATTCAATACGTTAAACGGCTTTTCTAATCAAAACTTTGTTTAAAGTAAGAGCGTGGAAATTTTAAAAGTTCAAGCTTTGGAATATTGAAATCCCCTATTTTGGTATCATTAAGGGTAACTGCATAGAATTCATTCTTGCCTTCTTTCCCAATGACAAAGACATTAATTTCTTGGCCTTCCATGAATAACTTATGTTCACCAAATTTTCGGTATTCACCAAAAGAAGTTTTTTGATCCTCTAAAGGAAGTGTTTCTGGGCCAAGAGGTAGACGAAAGCGATAACTACTAACAAGATTTCCCGCAACAATCATGGCGTTTCCACGATTAAGTTTTGTTGTCGCCTTATTGATGAAGTAATCCATAATATAAGCGATAAGGTCTACATCTTTTAAGTTGAGGTCATAAATTTTTTGTTCGTTACCTTCTAAACGAGACTGACGATTTAATATAACTTGTGAAATAAAGACATTACCAGATGGGTGTAGGATACGAACAGTACTGCCATGGTCTTTTGAAATATCCCAGGCCCATTCAGTTGTTGGAAAAAGTGGTGTTAGTGTTATAGTTTTTGAATTCATATTTGGATCCTAATCACATTGTTCCAAGTAGTAAAGGTCTTGATAAGTTTCTCGCTTTCTTATTAAACGAGCGTCAGCACCATCAACGAGCAACTCACATGCTCTAGGTCTGGAGTTATAATTACTAGACATGGTAAAACCATACGCCCCGCATGATCGGATTACGAGAAGCTCCCCTTCACAAAGTTCAAGTTCCCTTTCTTTTGCAAGGTAGTCCCCTGTTTCACAAACAGGGCCAACGATATCAAAGTTTTCTTTTGTTCCTTTAATCGACTGATCCACCTTAATGACCTCTTGCCATGCCTGATACAGAGCTGGCCGCATTAGATCATTCATGGCCGCATCAACAATGGCAAAGTACTTACCTTCATTCTCTTTAATATATTCAAGCTTTGTGACAAGAATTCCTGCGTTGGCCGCAATGGCCCTTCCTGGCTCAAAAATGAGTTCTAACTCAGGATAATCTTCAAGGCTTTTAATAACTTCAGCAAGGTACTCACTCGGATGAGGAGGTATTTCATCACGGTACTTTACCCCGAGGCCACCGCCTAAATCGATATGTTTAAGAGGTGTTCCATTTTTTCTTAAGGTATCAACTAATTGCTTTAGCCTTTCTAGCGCTTCTAAAAAAGGGCCCACATTCGTGAGCTGTGAACCGATATGACAATCAATTCCCTCAACACTAATATGCTCCAACGAATGAGCAATTTCATAAACCTCTTGTGCCTTTTGAAATGAAATTCCAAATTTATTTTCTTTCAGTCCTGTTGCAATATAAGGATGTGTCTTGGCATCAACATCGGGATTAACTCTAATAGAAACAGGTGCTTTCTTATTTATTTTTTTTGCAACTTCATTAATTCTTCGAAGTTCTGCAATAGATTCGACGTTTAAACACTTAATACCTTTCTCAAGTGCAAATTCAATTTCATCGTAAGACTTTCCAACTCCAGAAAAAACGGTCTTTGATGCAAGTCCACCTGCGGCCAAAACTCTTTCAAGTTCTCCGCGAGAAACAATATCAAAACCACTTCCCATCGCAGCGAGCTCTTTTAAGATATTAATATTTGAATTTGCTTTAACTGCATAACAAATTAAATGGCGATGCTCTCTTAAAGGCTCTTGAAAAGCGAGGAAGTGCCTTTTGAATGTTTTTAAAGAATAAATATAAAGTGGTGTTCCATACTTTTGAACGAGATCTGAAACTTTATTTTCTTC
Organism: Bacteriovorax sp. BAL6_X; assembly: GCF_000443995.1. NCBI lineage: Bacteria > Pseudomonadati > Bdellovibrionota > Bacteriovoracia > Bacteriovoracales > Bacteriovoracaceae > Bacteriovorax > Bacteriovorax sp. BAL6_X. Next base: position 647,993 of record NZ_AUMC01000003.1, on the reverse strand, counting down.
TGCAAATAACTCATGATTTCTATAATTAAAGAAGTCCATTCGATTCCCTATTGATTAAGCTACATTCATATAGAATTCCTAGCCCGTCATTAAATGCTATCTTTAAAAAGCCTGGCCCTTTTTCTTTTATTTTAAAACCATACTTTTCATGCATTTTAATTGAAGTCTTATTTTTTTCGTTAACAACATAGTAGGCTTTTGTAGAGATCTGGCCAATATGTCTTAGTCGCTCTTGAGTTAGAAGATCTCCTATGCCGCACCCTCGATATTCAGGTAAAACAGTAAGGCCCATAAGGTACCAACCAATAGGAGCCTTGTATTTGTAGCGATCCACCATTTCCTGCGTGTATAAGATTGATCTACCATAGCCAACAACTTCTTCATCAAGAATGGCAACGATCAGATGAAAGCCTTTTAAATTCCCACCACGGGCCAACTCCTTTTTTGTTCTTTCAAAAAAGAAGGAGTAGTCGAGATTTGAATCAATATTATTTTCACTGATGATACGAGCAATTGCTTGAGCATCGTCATACCTAGCATAACGAGTCTTTATCCCCTCAGGTACGGGCCTTGACTTGTGATCTAAGACAAAAGGACAGTAGGAATTATACTCTTTACTGGCCTTAGACAGTGTCTGTAATGTTTGAGGGATTAGCTTTTTAAACATAATTTAATCTATTATAGCGCATCATAAAAGCGATGAATAAATTAATTCAATTAATATAGTTTTTATTTTAGATTTTCTGCTTATATGCTTTAATTGTGATAAATATATAATATTGACATGTAACCGATCATTTTACTCATGAAAAAGATACTTCTAGGCACTTTGCTCATATTCATCACTACTCTACTTCTTCTTATATTGAATTATAAGTGGGTGATAAAGAAATCTCTTTCCATGGTTGACGTAAAGATTGAACGTGTTGAAAAAGTCAGTATCGGTCAGTGGACTCTCCATAATCTAAAGTATCAGTTAGATGAAAGAAGTGAACTTAAAGTTGATTCAATTAATATTAGTTTTTTAGAAATTGATGTTAATGCAAAAAAAATTGATCGCTTCATCCAGGCCCTTAATTCCAAAATAAAAGTCAAAGCAGTCGGTATTCAACTTCAGAATTTCAAACTTAAGAGTATGAGCTGTTTTGTTCATAAGAAAGAAGGCACAACAATTGAGATAGGACAGATTCATATTCCAGACTTTGGAACTAAGAATCGAGGCGTCCTAACACTGAACCTTCCTACACTTAAAGATATTGACTTAAGTTATAACAACCTAGATATTAACCATATCATTAAATACTTTGATGCTGGCCTAGGGCTATCTGGCCTTATAAATATTGAGGTAAAAGCAAATGATCATATCTTTACAAACCTATCAGGCAAGAACTTAATTCTAACAGGATTTAGAGTCGATGACGTTATTTCTAACTTTCTCGATACTCGAAGTATTGGGCTTATCGATGCCGCAGCAGTTGTGGCACTTGGCCCTATCGGACTTCTCTACACAAGTGCTGCAAGCCTAGGGCAAACAGTTGGTGGCTTTCGGGGCGGGGACACAAACCTGAAGCAGGTTAATGCAGGGGTAACACTTGCCGGAGACCTACTAATATTTAATGATGTCGCTGTAGCAACACAAGAGCATCTAATTATTGCTCAAGGGGCCGCCAATTTAAAAAAGCAGAATTTTAAAGACTTTATTGTTTCTATTGTTGATGAGAAGTATTGCCCTGAACTACAACAAGTCATCAAGGGAACATTTACGAAACCAGAAATTTCCAAAACCAAGGCCTTCCTCGAAACGGCAACTGCCCCAGTGTCTAGTGTGAAGAGTTCGACATTTCAATTTGTTGGCGTTGAGAAATGTAGCCCAATATATAAAGGTGTAGTAAAGCATCCAGAGCTAGACTGAACCCTTTCATCAACTTACCTATAAAAAATGACACATTACACATACTGAGAAAAATCATGGAGGAAAGCAAACGCTTGATGTATATTTGATCCTAATTGTTAAAACTTAAACGAGGATAAGACTATTAGCGTTATATCTGTACTCATTTTTCTCTTTCTTTTTGGAATTGCCTCTATGGGCTATGTCTACGCGTACCGTGGAACCGAAAGATACGAGAGTTTAAATTTCTATCTACGTAAGGGTTGGCCAATCTTTGCACCTTTAAATTGTCTACTCTATATGTTCACAAAGAAGCGCGCGGCAAAACCCATTATGAACCTTGCTGACTTTCCAGAACTTAAATTAGTTCAGGATAATTGGGAAACAATTCGCAATGAGGCCGTAAATTTAAGAGAGAATGGATATTTCGATAAGGTAAAAGATCCTACTTCAAGTGCATATTACGATATTGGTTTTAGAACTTTCTACAAGTACGGTTGGTCAAAGTTCTACCTTACTTGGTATGGAACAACTCTTAAATCGGCAAAAGAGTTATGTCCTAAAACTGTTGAACTTGTTTCAAAGGTTCCTGGTGTCAATGGTGCCATGTACTCAATCCTTCCAGTAGGATCAAAGCTAACAAAGCACTTAGACCCTGTTGCCACTTCTCTTCGCTATCACCTAGGTCTTAAAACTCCTAATGATGACCGTTGTTACATCAATATTGATGGTACTGATTATTCTTGGCGAGATGGAGAGGCCTTACTTTTTGATGAAACATATCTTCATTTTGCATTCAATAATTCTGAAAATGAAAGAATTATTCTTATGCTTGAAGTTGATCGCCCAACGAATATCGTTGGAAAGATAATCAATTTTATTTTTAAGCAAATTATGAGAATCACTCTGGTTCCAAATGTTCCAGGTGACCAAAGAGGACTAGTAAATGCAATCTTTGGTGCCGTTACTCCAGCTCTTTTAAAGGTAAGAACACTTAAGCAAACGAATATTGTTCTTTATAAGATTATTAAGCACACAGTTAATTTAACACTACTTGCGATCGCATTTGGTTTAATTTACTTAGTACTTACTTTTATTCAATCTCTATTTTGAAAAACTAGAAGCAACATATGCGGCGACGTATTCTTCAAAGTCTACGTCGTCGAGTTTTTCAAACTCCACCTGGCGCTGTATTGATGAGTTCTTTTCAAGTGCCAACTCTTCTTGAAAAATTTGATTTACATCTGTAGATGCCAACTCTTTACGATGCTCAAGAGCAAGTTCTTTCATTGCTTGGATATGTCCCTTTTGTGAGACGAGATCAAATACCTTCTGCGATAAAGAGTTTGCAGGATCAATTAACTTACGTTGCTCTTCAATGGCAAAGAGTAATTCTTCCTTACGCTCCCCATCTGAAATAGCATGAATTACCTCAGTCATTTGATTAAAGAATTTTGCTAGATACTCTTGATAATTAATCTTTGAACCATTTAGACTAATTTCTAATCCAGCACTTCTTCCCTGTTTAACAATGAGTTGATTATTATCTTCAATCTCATTATAGATTTCTCGATTACACTTATCGGCCTGCATGAATAGACATGTCAAAAGAAATGCATCTAGGAAGTCTGCCTGAGTTTTAGTAATCCCATTCTTTGCAAATGGGTTTAAATCAAGAAGCCTTACTTCAATATATTCAATCCCCTTGCTTCTTAAGCTAGCGAGAGCACTTTTTCCAGGAGGAGCAATTCGCTTTGGCCTAATTATAGAATAAAACTCATTTTCGATTTGAAGAATATGAGTGCTAATTTGCTGAAGCTCACCTTTTTCATTTCTTAAGCCAATCTTATCAAAGTCTGCAAAGTTCATTTGCAGCGCCTCTTCTAAACTATCACAATAACTATCAAGGCCGTTATAACAAATACGAATCCCATTCTGAGATGCGCCCGTATAACCAAGTCCTCCCATTCTTAAACAAGTCCCCTCTTTTGTACCATAAGTTTTTCCATGAATTTCATCGTCATGAATAACTTCGAGGTTATGCTTCTTACCATTAAGAAACGACTCGTGAACAGAAACAGAATTTCCAAATAAATAGAGCAGGACATTTGAGTAACTTCTAAAATTACGACAAAGATTGAGATATTCTTCATTAATAAATAATTGTAAGGAAAGATCGCTACCACTTAGTTCATGCCAATTCTTCCAAAACTCTTCAGTCATTGAAAAATTATAGTGAAGGCCAGCAATGGCCTGCATTGACCGACCGTAACGAAGCCCCAGCCCTGAACGGTAGAGGGTCTTTAGTCGGCCAGAATTACTCTCACCATAATATGCAAGTTTAATATCTTTATCTTCCGGTAAAATACAAGGCATTGATGATGGCCATATTATTTCATTTGAATCTTGCTCTAATACATAGTGCTGAAGATTGCCGAGGGTGCTTAATGTTTCACGATTAGATTTTGAAACGGGAGTGATAAACTCAAGAAGGCCCTCAGCGAAGTCAGTTGTGATCCACTTATGAAGAAGCTTTGAACCAAATTTTGTGTCATGATCCGAACTAGCAAGTTTTCCACTATCAACCTGTACGCGAAGGCCTTCTTTTTCAATTCCCTTATTAACATTTAGAATTGAATCACTTCCGTATTTTGTTTGATAATTTTCAAGTGCTTGCTTATTAATCTTAACCATAAATTGTCCTATATTTCGCATCTATAGTACGCTTTCAGTAATATGCAAGCAAGCTAATCTTATCCTAGTTTAGATTCCCGATACTAATAGGAAGTTCATAATTGATCCCAAAGGCAAAGTCTTCGTTCTTCGTTTGACCAAGCATAAGTGCAAAATTAGAAACGCTATCAGCATAAAAATGGAATAGTGCAGGATAAAGATTTAGACGGACTCTAAAGTCCTCAGAACTATTCATAAGCAGTGACGCAGCTTGTCTCCCCATGGTTTCTAAGAAATAACCATAAACAAAGCGGCCTTTCTGCTCAAGAGGATTTGTAAACGCCATCCCGGCCGTAATTGAATGAGAGAGGTCACCATGATCATAAGTTAAACCTAGCATATTCATCATCCCCATATAAAGAAGTGGCCTAAACTTATCGAAGTGAAGAAACTTCGGGCGCATGATATAATTCAGTCCAACGTTAAAAAAGTCTTCATGTTCAACATCATAGACTGGCATAAAATGCCAAGTCGTCATACCTATTTCATCAACCATAAAATTCATAAAGGGATCATTTAAACCCAAGAAGAATGCCGCAACATCAAAGATGTAAAGGTCTGCAATATGATCAAGTGCAGACACTTCTGGCTGAGTTGTTTCATTGGCCTCATTTCCAAAGTGCATGGCAAAGGTTACAAGAAACGTAAAAGTCTTGGCCCACTTTATATCGTAGAAGTCTGAGTACTCCATGAGCTTCTTCGTCTCATATGCCCCACCAAATGTATGAAGGAAAATATTTGGTAGCACGCGGCTACTTAGGAACTCTTCTTTTAGAAATGTATCAAATCCACCATTCTTTTTAATCGAATGAATGGGGTCTTTTACCTTGTTCCAAACAATCTTATGCTTTTCAAAGTAGTCCTTCTGATCAAACCAATAAGGGTTTTGAATAACGTCAAATGAACCATTGATATATAACTGTACCGGAAACCATGGCCCATCTTCTCTCTCATCAAAAACAAGATAATTAGAACTTTGAGCAGCGACTTGTAATGAAGTAAATAAAATTAGTAAAAAATAGATTGTTTTTTTCATATTAATAGTGAACTGACTTAATTATCGCAATGTATTATTGGCCAGAATGTGGCGAACTTTATATAAGATTACATCGTGAAAAATTTTATTATTAGCCTATCTTTTACAATAATTACTCTGTGCATGCAAAGTACTTCTTTTGCACAAAAAAAGTATTTTTACCAAGATCGAGATCACACAAAAGAAGAAATTTATAAAGACGTTGGTTTTGTTTTTGGAATCTCTCTCATTGCCTACCCTCTAACTCAATGGGATACGGTAAAAAATGAAGGTTCATGGGATACCTACCGCAAGAATTTTGGGAAAATTGTTTTTGATCGCGATGAGCCGTTTTGGAACTATATGGTTCACCCATATACTGGTTCACAAATGTTTCTCTACTATCGTGCTCGAAGTTATCGATATTCAGATGCCCTCGCATTAACTTTTGTCTCAAGTACCATCTTTGAGTTTCTTATTGAAGTTTATACAGAGCCTGCCTCAGTTCAAGACCTCTATCAAACGCCTGTACTTGGTGCAGTTATGGGCTACGGCTTTGAAAAGCTATCAATGTCTCTACTAAATGGAGATAGCAAGGTTGGGCGCTTTTTTGGCCACTTAATAAACCCAATGACACTATTTCCTTCAATCTTTGAAGGAACAGCATATGCAATCATCGCCCCGGACTTAGACAAGAAATCAATTGGATATTTTTTTCATGCAGAATTTTAAACTGATTCTCATATTTATAACCTCTCTTGCTTCTTTAAATGTAAGAAGTGCTTCTGGGCCATATGAGTTCTACCTAAGAGCTGGTTTCACTATACAAAACACTGTTTTTAACGAATTAGACGACGATCAATTTGAAAATAAATACGATATCGAAGACCGTGAAGAATCAAAAGCTTTTGGTATTTATACACAATTTTCATTTCGACTTGAAAGAGTTGAAATTGGGCTAGAGTCCCATACGACTTTTGGGCGCGCACGTGATCTTCGCTTCGCCTACGATAATAATGTTTTAGAAGGGCGAGGAAACTTTAGATCCTTCAATATAACACCCACTATACGTATTAATAGTGATATTTATGAAATTGATTTTTTACGTCATATTGGATTTAAAAGATTTAAACTCTACGTTAAGTTTGGTCCAAGCTGGCTTCTTAACTCTCTAGACCTTGATGACTTCAACATTGATACAAATGGTAAAGAGTTAAAACTAAACTATGACTCATTCGGAGGCTCGCTCTCTGTTGGTATTGAGCAAGTTAAAGAAGTCTATCGTTTTCCATTCTTTGCCGAAGTTACGGTCGCAGCCTATCGTTCTTACAAGGCCACTTTAGTTGATCGAACAGATCGAACTAAAGTTGAAATTCTTAAAGAACAAAGTGCAAGAGAAGATATAAATTCATTTTCAATTTTTTATACTATAGGAGCATCTCTATTTTGAGCACACAAGCTACGCAAAATGATATTGAACAGATTGAAGCTTTTTTAAAAAGAGAGGCCAGAGGTATTATTGAAGTTTCAGCAAGAACAGATGACGGTAGACCAGCTTCAATCAAAGTAACTCCAGTTGTTGATAAGGTTCCATTTCCAACGATCTATTGGTTAGTAGATCCTGTCGTCTATAAGGCCATTAGCCAAATCGAGGGCCAGGGATTTACCAAAGAGCTTCAGGCCATGATTGATAATGATGAAGAACTAAAAGAAAAAGTTAAAGCTATTCATGAGTCATATCGCGATGAAAGAGTGAAATTATTTAAAGAGATGAATCTTGAATTACCAGACAATATGATGCCGATGATTACAGATACTGGAATAGGAGGCCTAAGAGACTTTTATCACTTAAGATGTCTTCATATGTTCTATGCTTTTCACCTAGTTCGCCCTCATGCTATTGGAGAGCTAGTTGATAAGAAGCTACAACAAGTTTAGCGATTGGCCATCACGTGATGGTAAGTGAAGCCTAGGCTCCACACAAGAGACACTCCAAGGTGAATATAGGCAGACCACTGTCTTAGGAGATCATTATCACTAACCTGAATTAAATATCCAGATAAGCTCATAACGACAAAGAGCCCAATTAGAAAAATTCCCGATGTGCGTGACTTCTTGTAGCCACTTACTACTCTCTTGTAGATATGATTTGAAAAAATTGTCCCGACAAAGAAAAGAAGAAAAGGCACAGATAAAATGTGAAGCTTTTGCATCCAAATTGAAAGTGGATGAGTTTCGACTCCCCAGTCACCTTCAATGGCCATAAAATACTTGGCCACAAAGTATATTGTCCCTGTTGCAACAATGAAGTAATTTGAGATAAATAGATTATTTTTTTCCGAGGGTGTCATAACTTAGACTAGAGTATATCTTTTTGTAGATATAGCGACAACCACACTAGGAATTTTGTACTATTTGAAGAAAGAGTCGCTCCGGAAACGATATCTATTGAATCTGGCCTCTGTGATTTAAAGCGAGAAAGCCAACTTTTCTTAACCTTATATTCAGAAGGTTCTTCAAATTTAACAATTGCTAAACTTTCAATATTATTCTTTACTATGTGGACGTGAAGAACTTGATTCTTTGTACGAACTGTATCGGTAAAGATAAAATCGTATGATATCTTATTCTTACACTCTCTCTTATAGAAAGAATAAAAGCGACGAATATTTCGAGTTGGGTATTTTGATTTAATTGTTTCAAACTCATTATCAGTTAAAAACTTAGACTTCTCAACAAACGAGCAATCAGGATACTTCTTAGAAAGAGTTTCCTTAATTCCTGCATGAACTTGAACTTGTGTAAAAAACAAGAAAACAGTAAAGAGGAAAATCCCCTTTACTGCCCTAATATTGAATAGAATTGAAAATTTTAGTATTCCCATCCGATCCCAAAGTTAACTTCTTCTGACTCACCTGCATTAGATGCATTATTTAATTTTGTGAAGTCAGCTTTAAAAGAAATCTTATCAAGTGGCTTAAACATAATACCAGCTGTGATATGCTCTTTATCATTTGCTTTATCAGCTACACCAACAGATGAATCAACATCATCTTGAGTGTTGTAACTTTCGTATCTTACATATGGCATAATCGAATATGTTTTACCATGAGTAATATTGTAAGCTAGATCAACATAGTAACCTTGCATTACGTCTGCTACAACATTTCCTGTTGCTGCTGAGAATTCTTTACCATCAAGAGTTGAGTAAACATATAATGCCTTCACCATTAGGCCTTTGTAATTATATGTTAAGTGAACATCGTAGATATTGTGCTCACCTTGAGCTGTTCCATTAGATGTACCTACGTAGATTGATGTTCCTAGATCTAGACCAAAGTCAAATCCGTAATCAACTCTAGCAACATGTGACCAATGACCTGCATCAGCTTTAGCACCTTTTTGACGTCCACCACGTACACCACCTTCAGAAAAACCATCTGATTTAAGTGAGTTCATGATGTAGTACTTATATTCAAGATTATTCCATGTACCATAAACTCCTGCACCGTTTTCACGCATAGTCGTTGGAATGATTGCATTTTCAAGTCTTGGACGCTTAACACCAATAAAACGAGTTGGCTCGTGCTCAGTGTTAACAATACCGATTGGAGTAAGTAAAAGACCAGCTTTGAAGTTTAGTAGATCAGAGTGAGCATAGCGAATCTCTGCAAATTCAGTATAGATTTCATCAGCGTGCTCGATTTCGATTTCAGTCATAAATGACCATTTCTCACTGAATTGATAACCTACATAAAGAACATTTCTTAAAGTATCCCACTGAGATGTACCTTCACTATTATCAGTGTAGATAACCTCACCATAACCACCAAGACTTACCTTAGATGAAAGGCCTTTTGACTGCATGCTCTGTACTTCTTTAGAAAGAATGTCGATTCTTCTTTCTAGCTCTTGTGTTGTCGCAGCACTAACTGTCGTAGCTGCAATTAAAGCGATAAACAACTTTTTCATTTATTCTCCCATTGAATATTTAGTTTGGATAACCAAACGAATGTTAATGAGAATTAAATAAAAGGTCAAGTCACTGAACTATACAATGTTTTTAGTTGCTTCTGTTAGCACTACGCTCTAAAAAGAAGACAAAGAAAAAACCGATGACAACAAGCATAACAGCAAGGATATCTTCTGACGTAAAAGAAGTTGGAAAGTAGAGACTCTCAGAAAGGACTTTTGTTTTGCCACGGATAACCACTGACTTTGTCACTTCTCTCCAAGGCCACACCTTAGACAATGTACCAAGAAGAATCCCAACAAGGAAGGCCATCGTACGTTCACGAAAATTCTTCATAAAGAAGTTTAAAACTTTTGAAAAGCTCACAAGTCCCGTTAAACAACCAAGTGCAAAGACGCCTATGATAACCAGGGCCCCCTCTTGAAATGGATTCTTTAAGGCCCCTGTTACATACTCATACTTTCCTAAAATTAGAAGAATAAAAGAACCTGAGATTCCAGGAAGAATCATGGCCGTAATTCCTATGAGCCCACAAATATAGATAAACCATAAGTCTGTTGGAGTTGTTACTGGTACAAGTTGCGTAATAACAAAGCCGATTGCAGCACCTAAGGCCACCATAGTAAGGGCCATTAGACTCTTACGATCCTTTAAGTCTCTAGCAATGACAATAATAGAGGCCGATATCAAGCCCAAAAATAGACCCCATGTTGGGACAGGGTGATAATTAATGAGATAATGCATTAACCTTGCAAGCGAAAGCATGGCCCCGAGAATTCCTATCCCTAAAGGAATGATGAATTTTAAATCAACCTTCTCAGAAATATTCTTTATATTAAAAGTTAGCGCATCCTTAATAAGGCCTTTATCAATAGCCGCTACTGTGGCCAGTAACTTATCATAGATTCCAGTAATAAATGCAATAGTTCCGCCCGAAACGCCAGGGATTAAGTCGGCAATGCCCATAAGAAAGCCCTTGCAAAAAACAAGGGCCATATTTTTATTGATCATAATTAATTACTCTTTATTCTCTTGTGCTTCTTCTTTAGCAAATGGGGTATCTTCCCAATCTACCGAGTGCTTACACTCAGGACATTGAAGCTGTTTTCCCCATCTCTTAGTTTCCTTAACGCCCATAACGCCAAATCCACAAGCAGGACAGTCCATTATCTTTGGTTCATTCCATAGTGCAGTTTCACATTCTGGATAATTCGTACAACCATAGAAGATCTTCCCGTAGCGAGACTTCTTCTCTGCAAATTTACCAACCTTACACTTTGGACAAGTGACATCAATAGTATATGGAAGTGTTGTTTCACACTTTGGATATTCTTCACATCTAACGAAACGTCCATACTTCCCTTTTTTAACTTCTAAACGCTTTCCACACTCTGGGCACGGGTCTCTAAACCAGTCCTTAGGAAGAATTTCAATCTTTCCATCTAGATGCTTTTTAAAGTCATGAGTCGAAGTACAATCTGGGTAGTTACGACAAGCAAGGAACTGACCATTACGTCCCCACTTAATAAGGTACTCTCCGTCTTCACATTTATGACAGTCAATACCAGTTGGTATCTCTTGTTTCTTAAGGTTCTTCATTTCCTCTTTTGCTTTTTCAAGAGTCTTTTCAAAACCTTGCCAGAATTCCTTAAGAACTTTCTTCCACTTAATTTCACCGTCTTCAATTTTATCCAGAAGCTTTTCAACATTGGCCGTAAAGGCAACATCCATTACATCTGGAAAAGATTCAATAAGCATCTTACAAACAACAGTTCCAAGCTCTGTTGACATGAAACGGTTTTCAACCTTTTCTACATAACCGCGGTCTTGGATGTTAGAAATAATTGAAGCATAAGTTGATGGACGTCCAATCCCCTTCTCTTCAAGAGTCTTAACTAGTGAAGCTTCGTTATAGCGAGGAGGTGGTGAAGTCCAGTGCTCCTGCTCAGCAGGTCCATTCTTCGCTGGCATTTGCTCACCTACTTCAATTACAGGTAACTCTCCTGTTGCCTTTGGTGTGTCATTTTCATCCTCTTCGTCATTGCCTCCACGACGTGAAGCTTTTTCAGCAGCTGCTTCCATATAAACAGTTCTAAAACCTGGAAACTTTATGATCGATCCATTTGCTTTAAAGAAGTGGCCTTCACATTCAAAGGTTACCGCTGTTTGGTCGATAATCGCTTGACTCATTTGAGAAGAAATAAACTTATTCCAGATTAGCTCATATAATTTTTGCTCATCTGGCTCTAGATCGCCTCTTAGTTGACTAGGAGTATATTCAAGAGAAGTCGGTCTGATGGCCTCGTGGGCATCTTGAACCTTACTACTTCCCTTCTTCTTATATTCAATTGGTTCAGGTGATAAGAATTTCTCACCATATTGGCCCTTAACATATTCACGTAGAGCATTTAATGATTCAGGCTCAGTTCTAACAGAGTCCGTTCTCATATATGTAATAAGACCGACAGTTCCAAAGTCAGTTGTTGCAATCCCTTCATAAAGTTTTTGCGCAACCATCATTGTTCTCTTGGCCGTAAAACCTAACTTATTAGCTGCTTCCTGCTGAAGCTTTGACGTTGTAAAAGGAGGCGTTGGGTTTTGTTTTCTTTCACGTTTTTTAACGTCAATAACTTCAAACTCTTTCCCATTAACATCTTTAACGATTTGTTTTGTAAACTCTTCGTCTGTTAATTCAGTTTTCTTCTTGGCCTCTTCACCATAGTATTTAAACTCAAATAGTGTTCCATCTTTTTCCATCTCACCGTGTATTGAAAACCACTGCTCAGGAATAAAGGCCTTAATCTCATCTTCTCTTTCAACAATGATTCTGAGGGCAACCGATTGTACACGTCCCGCAGAGATACCACGCTGAACTTTGTCCCAAAGAATTGGCGAAATCTTATATCCCACAAGACGGTCAAGTACACGACGTGTCTTTTGGGCATCATACATATTAACGTTTAGATCAACTGGGTTTTCAACGGCATTCGTTACAGCATTCTTTGTAACGGCATTGAAGATAACTCTTCTAATCTTCTTACGCTTTCCAATCTCCTCAGCAAGGTGGAATGCAATGGCCTCTCCTTCGCGGTCTAAGTCGGGTGCGAGGAAGATTTCGTTTGCATCTTTTGCTAATTCTTGAATTCTTTCGATCTTTGCTGCTTTACCAGCTATCGGTACGAGGTCGATTTCAAAATTTTCTTTGATATCAACACCTAGTTTTGATTTTGGAAGGTCTTTAATGTGTCCATTTGAGGCAACAACTTGAAAGCCACGACCTAGATACTTTTTAATCGTTTTGGCCTTTGAAGGTGACTCCACAATGACTAGTTTGTAGTCTTTGTCTTTAACTGAGGCTGCCTTTTTCTTTGTTGTCTTCTTAGCAGTTTTCTTTGCAGTCTTTTTGGCTGCCTTTTTAGCTACTTTTTTCTTAGCTGTTTTTTTGGCAGTTTTTTTAGCTGTTTTCTTCTTTGTTGTTTTTTTTGCTGCTTTTTTCGAGGCCTTTTTAGAGGCAGCATTTGTTGCAGCTTCACTCACAACTTCTGATTGTGTCATGATGTTCACTTTCTCCTATCATAAAAGAACAAGGTGCGTTACCAGAACGCACCAAGATTATCTTAACATATTTTTCGCTAGCATAGATTAATTTGAGTCACTATTCAATAGTTCTTCAATTTCTTCGATGTCATATGGAGTCAATCCGTAAGGGTTCTCCTTACTGTTCAGATCTTCATCCATATACTTAAGACCTTCTTGTGATTCGATTTCATTCATTGAAGGTAGTGCGTTAGGATCTTTTGCCTTCACACCTTTCTCAATTAAATTCAGATCTTGACGCTCCAAGTAAGTATCTTCGTCAATCTTCTGCTCATTTAATTTTGTTTCTGCATCAATCAATTCTTTCTCAAGCTTTTCGAGTTCCTTAAGATCACGAGCTTGTTCTTTAATGATCGACTTCTCTCTTTCTTGACGCTCAAGTTCTTCAAGTTCATCTTCTTCAAGGCGAATTTCATCAACCTGCTTAAGAAGATCCTCTCCAAGATTGTCTAAATTTAGCTCAACATCAAGCTCCTCAAGAGCAAGGTTTTCTTGCTTACCAAGATTCTTTGCCCGTGTATTATTACGCAATTGTTCTGCCATCTTTGCAGTAGCCTCAGACTTTGTCAGAGCGATATCACCAAGATCCAAACCTGAATTACTATAAGAAATAACGGCCGTCGCAAAATTATCAGTAACAGTGATAACTGTTGCCTCACCTTTTACATATGTTGGTTGAGAACTAATTTGTTTCCCTGTTCCTCTATCCATGAATGAGTAAACTTCAAAAACATTCCCTAGCTCAACACCATCAACTCGACCACGATCGAGGTAAACAACACTTCCAAGAGCTAGTCCACGCTCTTGTTGCTTATATGAACCAATAATAGCCGCTTCAATTCGGCGAGGATTATAAGTTTTAAAGATCTTAGCAATCTTAGGTGTATAAACAGTAACTCTAGCACCGCGCTCAATCGTTTCAACGATTTCATCAACAGCGACTTCCCACTTATTATCTTCTAACTCTCTTATCGCCTTTACTTGACCTAAGATTGTATAGCGCAAGCCTTCTCGATCAGAAATACGATGAGAAACTTTTCCATCCGGTTGATAGATTGAAAATTTATCACCAGGCCTTACCTGCACACTCTTATCAAACTTAACATAGACATGTTGATTGCGAAGAATAAGTACAGACTCATCTTGCTTATCAGAGATATATCCTAAATCTTGAAGATGGTTAGTCGAAAGAAACGTATTTAAATAGAAACCATGAGAAACTGTGATCTCTTGTCTTTCAATAGAAGAGATACCGTTCTTATCATATTGATTATCTGGCTCCTCAATAATTATGCGAGAAATAGGCGGAGCATATTTCTTATAGTCAGTATTTAATTCAATCTCAGTCATTGATAAAACATCATCATACGAAGACTCTGTTAATGATTGAAAGAACGCACCTTTATTAACAAGCTTTCTTCTCTCTTTTAGCCAATTAGACTTTATATCATCACCGTATGCTGAAAAGGCACCAGAAGAGGCAACCTTAACATTTTCAGAACGACGTGTTTGTGAACCGTCATCTTCAAACGTACCAAATGCAACCTTAGGAAAAGAGCTTTCGCTTCCCGTTGAAAAAACGAGAACTTGTCCCGGCTCAATTTCATGTGGGTTTGTGATTTGAGGATTCATTGACCATATCTTAGAATAATAAAATCCTGACCCAAAAAGATTCTGAGAAATCTTCCATAACCAGTCACCTTCTTGTACAACATACTTATCAACCTTTGCAGATGTTGCAAGTTCGTTCCACTCTTCTTCAGGAATTTTCTTTTCAACGAATTTTGCAAGATCAAGAAGTTCTTTCTCCTCTTTTCCCACATTGAATAGATTTTTATTAATCGAAACTTTCTGGTCACTCGCGCTAGACTCTTTACCCTTCTCTGGCTCAACAATCTCCACATTAGTAGCCTGAGACTTTGAATCAACATCTTTTGCAAGAATATCTATCTCTTCGAGATTGTCTGCATTCTCTAAATTATTGGCATTAATCTTTTCTAAGTTTTCATCAGTTAGAATTTCTTCACCAGGTAGGGCTTTCTTTTGATCGCTCTTGATAGAATTTAGTTCATCAGCAAGAACTTCGTCCGATACATCAGTTTGCTGCGGGCTATCAGTCTCTTCCTCTAAAAGCATAAGAAGGTCTTTATCATCTAAGAGCTCTAGATCCTTAAGATCATCTTGCGCACGAACCTGTCCCATGCTCATGAGAATAGATACGATACAAAATAATAAGCTTAGACTTTTCTTCTTCAAACTATGCCCTATGCTTCACCGAAGAAATCGTGAAGGATTGAATAATACTTCTCTTTCTTCTTTGCTAATTTTAATTTATCAGTACAAACAATAAGTCTTCCTAAACTCTTAATAACAAGTCCAGAGAAAGCATGTTGCCTAAGAATCTCTTCATACAACTGCATCGCTAGATCAAACTCTTGTTGAGAAAAGAGCATTTCTGCTAAGTAGAACTTTGCTCTTACTTTAATTTGATTATGTCTTGAACCTTCAAGATCTTTTAGGATTGTTAGAGATTGGTCCAAGCGGTTTTGTGCCATTAGACCTTCGGCCTGTTTTAGAAGGTTTAACTCTTTTTGCAAAAGAATATCATCCGATTGTTCTTGCTGTTTTTGTGCAACCACTTCATTAGCAAAAACGTCTACTGTTTCAGCAACACTACTACTCTTGGCTCCTTGAAGATCATCAATCATACTAAGCTGTACTTGCTCAACAGATGCCTTTCCTTCCTTGCCTTTGTATTGCTCGGCCAAGCTTGGAGCTTTAGTATCCTTTAAAAGCTTGTCATATTTCTCAAGAAGTTGATCGTACTGGGCCTTAGGAACCATTTGTTGTTTAGCTTCGGCCTGCTTCGCTTCTTCGATTGGGTAGCCTTCTTCATCAAAAAGAGTTTTTCTTTTTGACCACGAACAAGAAGTCGTTGCCAATGCTAAAATTAATACTGAAGTGAGTGGAAATCTCTTCCTGAAATCTTTCACTTGTAGTCCTCCATGACTTGATAAAAGAGTGGCCTTTAATAATATTTTAGGTTACAAAGCGTTTAAGTCAATGAAATTTCGTGGATAGGCAAAGACTGCCAAGCCAAATAACTAAATAAAAAACAAACTTGTCGAGTATTTTATGAGTGAGATATTTAAAACAATTGTAAGAGTACCTAAGAAAGAATCAGCATATTTCTACTTTCAACTTGAAGCAAATGAAGGCCTATGTTTCTACTCAACAATCGAAGGTGACAAGCACGAAGGCCATCGCGACATTATCGTTCAGGCCCACCCTAGCCTAGAGCCTGAAGTTAAATACTTACTGAATAAATTAGCTCAAGAAATCGATCTACAGTTTATTGACTAAATTTTGTACACCTAAGAGTAGATTACAAATCCGACCGACTCAATCAAATTAAATGATATAACTCGCAAAATACCGTAAACCCAAAACGGAGAGATTATGTCACCAGCAATTAAAAAAGTTGCAAATACAACCTTGTGTGTATTTGCCTGCCTTCAAATGGCATCTTGTAAAGTTGTCACCAACAAAGGTATCAACAGTCACTTCAATAACTTCAAGTTAAGTCTTGAAAGCTCTGAAAAGTCGAATCTATCAGAATCAAAACTGATGATGGCCAATGAACTACAACTAAAATCAGAACAAATTGCCAAATTAATCAATAGTGCTCCTCAATTTGAAACCTGGACAGACTCGGAACGTACTTATGGATCTAATGATCGTAGAAGAAGAGTGCGTACTGTTGAAAAATATAACGAAAGCAAAGAGAAAATTCGCAACTGGATGAAGCAGGTTAAAGATCTAACTCTCGACATCCACGCAATTACATTTGACGCAGGAAAAGACTCTTATCGTAAGGATGAGATGAAGCGTCTCATCAACACACCAGAACAAATTGCACAAAATGAAGTCCTTGCTCTCTACTCTCTGACTTATATGCGAAACCTAAGTGAAGGTTATACAAAGCGCTCAATTGGTTATATCGAAGAGATCTCTTCAGACAAGATGCAACGATTTACTGAGAATGATGAAGCATTCAAGCTTGAAGTTCTACAACAGCATATGGCCTATATTGGAATGATGAAGATCATCGATCAAGATGCTAAGAAAACTCTTACAAAACTTAAGGCAATGAGAGATGCAAATATTCTTTCACCAGAATTAAGTGAAAATATCAACAACCTCCTTAATACTGGAAAGAAAGAAAACTCTGAGAAATTAGAAAAATTCAAAGAATATAAGCAAGAAGCTCTAACTCAGCAACAAAGAGCAGAATTTGATAAGGCCCTAACAACTTATGAAAGCGTATTTGGGAAAAAATCACTTTTATTTGATCCAGCAAACCCAGATCACCCACTTATGCACCTATTTGTGATTGCTTCTAATCTATCGTGGGGATTAATCAATACAATGGTAGGAGCTGCTTTTATTGGGACAAAGGTAATTCTTGCACCAGTTAGTCGTGGCGTTAACTTATTTATCAATTTTCTTGAAGCCGTTACTCCATATAGTTATATGAGAATGATTGAATTTGATCTACCTCGTATCAGAATTGCAGCTTCAAGGATGCAAATCTATGCTGATGTATGTGGACTTGGAATTGTTCCAGGAAAGATGTCTGCAGGACTATTTGAGCTAGACTTCTGCTCAGGTTACCGCTTTGCTTCTGGACACGAAGCAGGTCACGCGAAACAGTCAGCACTTCTTGGCCCACTATACTTCCCAGCGGCGATTCTATCATACGCTCTTGTTGGTGGACACGGTGGCTTTATAGAAGCATGGGCAGATATTTGGTCAGCTCACTACCACTAAGAATTGGATAAAATAGCTAAATGGTTTTCAAAATGAAGAACATATTTAAAAACTCTCTAATGGACCGCTCTTGGTCCATAGAGAGTCTTGCCATTTCAATGGTAATCTCACAAGTGGTCTTGGCCGCCCCATTCAATCTTCCACCCATCAATGAAAAACTACGCTATACAATAAATGAAACCTTTATTGAAAAGGATGTAATTAGAAATGATAACTACTTCATCTTCCTCGACCAAGACTTTGACGGTATTCCAGATGCTATGGATAATGATATTGATGGTGATGGTTACGACAATATCACAGATGAGTTCCCTGAAGACAAAACAAGATTTGGATCTGATCTAAATAATAATGGCATCGTCGATTTTGTGGATTTTGAGTACAGTGAGAATATTACTGAAAAAGAAAGAGCTAAGGCAAGTGCCCTACAGGTACAGGTGTATGAAGATTATAATATCCTTATTATCCCCGCTGTAGAAATAAACTTAAAACAGGTTCGACTGGTCAAAGAGTTACTCGACATAGGATTTACAGATACAACGAATCACTTAAAGTTTGTTATTTTTGAGACAACACATCCAACGAGTTGGCTGACAAAAGGAAAGTATGATGAAGAATGGAAACAAATCGTCATCTACAAAGATCAATTAATAAACGATGAAGAAATCAATTTGACTCTGACTCACGAGTTCTTTCACTTTGTCCAAAAAGAAAACCCAGAGCTATACCAAGGCTTCATTAACTCTGTTGGTTGGTCTTCAAATGACAATGAGAGGCAATTCACATACCAACACAATAATGATCACCATTATCCAAAGATTAGCTTATCAGAAGCAAAGCTTAGGTTAACTAATACAAATGAATTAATCGTCTATGATAATTTCCCTTCGAAATACGCCACAGTATCACCAGAAGAAATGTTTGCAGAAGCTGCGACGGCTTACTTATACCAAGAAAAGTCGACACAAAGAGATTTCGTTAATCGTTTTACTAATTTTGAAGAATTTGTAAAAAGCCAGGCCTTTAAAATATTTAATGACTTATTCTCTATTTTTTAAAGTCACTATTTAAAACAAAGCGCTCCCACTTATTCTTAATGAACCATTCAGTTACACTCTTAAATGGAGGAAGGTTTTCTCTTTTTCTAGCAGCATTCAGTTTTCTTAGGTCTGGTCGATAATAAGTTCCAATTACCTTTCCGGAGCGTTCAATTACTTGAAACTCATTTGAAACAGGGTTGTAGCGATAAATATCATTCTTACTTCTAAAAGAAATAATATTATCATCACTAGATCGAGCAAATTTCTCAGCATTTCTTAAGTACTGCCTGTCACTAGCAAAGTTAAATTCATCACCATGTTTTTTCGCGTGCCCAACAAGAAGGTTTTTATCTTTAAAACCTGTTGTCTTAAATCCCTTTCGATAAATCATATGTTGAAAAAACATTGGATCTATCTCTACCCCGCGGTCGAGAAGACTTGTCATCTCTTGCCTAATTTCACCCTTTATTCCTCTTTGGCTCATAATCTTTTGTGACTCAATTGCCCTTATCACCTTAGCATCAAGGTCCTTGCACTTCTTACCTGCAGCGAAAACAAATAAGTTAGAAATTAGCAATAGCGATATAACTAAAGTGCGCATGCCGCATACTCCACTGTTAAGTTCACATAATTACCAGAAGAAAGGTTGTTAACTTTTTCAAGGCCATCATTGTTCTTCGTAGTTAGTACTTTATTAATGAGCTCACCAACTTTATCTTTCCCTAATTTTCCCGCACTTTTTAGCTGGTCAAGTAGCTGTAAAAATTTGGCCGATGATGTCACTCTCTTTGATAGATCCGCAAGGGATGTCAGAGCATTTCCTAGTCCAAGTGGTCCCTTCATAATCACGTTTACTAAGACATTTGGTCCGAGGCTTCCTACTAGTGAACAAACTAATTGAATTTGAGACTCAAGAGATAAAGCACCTAATGCTTCACCAAGACTAGCTAGATTTTGATCGATTTGAGTAATGAATTTCTTTGTTGTCTCATATGTATCAACAGCACTATTCCAAAACTTCTTTGCTGACTTCACGGGAGACTTAATAAAGTTCCAGATTCCACTTCCTGCATCTTGAGCGAGTCCACCAGTCTTTGCCCAAGCAGCGCTCAGGGCCTTTTGAACACAACCACTTGCTTGTGCCATAAGATAGTCTTTATTAAATTTTTCAATGGGCGCCTTCAGCTCATCAATATTGACGATTTCTTCTAATTGATTATTACATTCATCAGCATGGGCCTTTGGGATAAAGAGGTCGATAAGGGTGTACTTTTTAAAACTTCCCTTTCTCATTTGATTTGCCACAAAGCCTTTCACGCTTTTAACAATCTTATACTTTTCAACCTTTGCGATATTTTCAAAATAGATAGAAACAGGAGTCTTTCCAACTTTGAAGTTTACGACCTCACCGGCCGCCAGTGGAATGAATTTGTTAAGCTGGCCAGCATCGGTCGCAAGGCCAAGTTTAACAAAGAATCTCTCAGCGCCCTTTACAAATACTTGATTTGCTAGGAAGTGCTCAGAATAGTTTTGATAGAAGCCATCAAAGTCTTGATATTGGTATTTAGCAATTAGCGCTTTTGCTAACTCTTGAAAATCATTCGAACGATCATGGTATTTGAAGTCAGTTGATGAATATGCACATAGGCCGTAAATAGTTAAAATTAGAAATAAAATTCCTCTCATTCAATTATTTTAACTTAATTTTATCTTTAAAAATTGAGGAAATATATTACCGCCACCTAACTGTCTAAAATTTATAGGCCCTGTGTAAATACAACAAAATCTAATTACGAATATAGCTATCAAGATATAATGGCATAAACATAATTTTATTAAGGTAGGTCACATGAAAGGAAGTAGATTTCTAAGCATAATAGCATGCCTAGTATTCGTCATTAATGCACAGGCGCAATGTCTAGTCGAAGACTTCTTAAGAGATGGCTTCTGCCCTGGTATGGGTGAAGATAGTGTCCTGCGGCCTCGTTACGAAGAAGATGGTATTATTAACCGCTATGGGGAATATACTTTTGCTCCTTCTTATCAAACCCTTCCTATTGGCCTTACCAATAATGAGCTTGCACTAATTGGAGCAACAGCAGGTACCGCAATTCTTCTCTTTAATAACGATGAAGAACTTATGCAATTTGCCCAAGACAATCGTACAGAAGTTTCTGAAGAGATTGCTTTTTGGGGAGAGAAAGCCGGAAGTTACCCTATTCAACTTTCTGCTGCCGGTTACGCTCTAGGTGTTGTTATTCAAAATGACGAAATTAAAAGGGTTTCTAAAGTCGCTCTTAAGGCAACAGTTCTCTCAGGACTAATAACAAGAGCAGCAAAAATGACTTTTAGTCGTGTAAGACCAAATAAAACAGAAGATAAGAATGATTTTACGGGCTTCAATTGGGATAACGATAATGTTTCCTTCCCATCTGGGCACACAACTACGGCATTTACTTTTGCAACAGTCATTGCAGAACACTACAAAGATCAATCTACATACATTCCTATACTTGCTTACACTGCGGCGGCCATAGGTGGTTGGTCCCGTGTTCATGATCGTGCACACTGGGCAAGTGACGTAGCCATTGGAGCATTAATTGGTCACTTAACTGGAAAGCTTATTTATGCAAGTGAGTACAACCCAAGTAAAAATGAAAAATGGGATATGTCGATTCACCCTGTAGTTGCACCAGACTATGTAGGTTTTCATTTTGAATTTCGTGGAAAAAAGAACAACGATACTTACGCGAAAGACTTTATGGCAAAGTGTAAGAAATTTTATAAAGAAAATACGGACGAACTTTATCCTGTTAGAGAATGTACTAGATTATACTTTCTTAGTGTTCTTGATTAGAGAAAAAAGGCCCTTTTCTTTTTAAAGGGCCAATATTTTTTTAGTAATTTAATTCGAAAACAAGTGGGAAGTGATCAGAGTATCCCGCCTTGGCCTTCTTAGTAGCTAAGTGATCATAACGATTTGGAGCTGTTTGCACCTTCTTCGTTTCAATCTTAAATCCACGATTTCTCATCTCTTCAACATCTTCATCAAAAACACTTTGTGGTTGTGGTTGACGAATAAAATCTGGAGCATAGATCTGATATGACTTTAAATCAATTCTAACTGGATGTTTCTCACCTAGCATAACTCTTGGAACGAAGACGCGGTCTAGGTGGTTCCATTGAGAATTTCTTGCATAGTAGTAAGTCCCAGGAGGCATTGAACTTATTTTCTTTGAATTAGACTTTTCAGATCTAAATACTTTTTCGACATCAACAATTGATCCATCTTTTAAGAGAACATCTCTCATTGGGTGCTTATTACCAGCTTTCTTTAAATCTGGAATTGTATTGAAGTCACCTACAGCAAGTACAGATGCCTTCGTATTCTTTTTCATGATTTCGTCAATTCTTGCCTTTAGAGTCGTTGCGGCAGTTACTCTTGCTTCGTCAGGGTTTCCTAAACTTGGCCAGTGATTAGCAAAAACATAAAGGTCATTCTTCCCTAGTTTGAATTGCACTTCAAAGATATTTCGAGAAGGTCTCTTTTTTAGGTAATCACTTTTAAGAACATGCTCTTTCTTTGAGACGTATTTAAAGTCTTTTGTTTCATTAAAAAGTACCGCAAGATCAACTCCACGGTAGTCTGGTGAATTTGAAGTATAAAATTTCTTATAACCCAGAACTTTTGCAAGTTGTCCGATAACATTCTCATTTTCAATTTCAGAAACAACTAATAAGTCAGGAAGCTTCTTTCTTTCTTTTAAAACCACATCTTTAATTTGCGATAGTTTTAAATTTAACTTCTCTTGAGTCCAGTCCGCCGAGAAACACTCATCACGACGATACTTTGAAGAAACTTTCTTACAAGCTTCTTTCTTTCCCTTAGTGTTCTTTGGAAGGTAAGCCCAGTCGTTCTTTCCTTCATCCTTTTGTGTGTCAAATAGGTTTTCAACGTTATAAGACATCACTTCTAAAGTTGCTGCATAAGTCGTTGAAAATAGTAAAAATAAAATTAGGGCCTTCATAAACTTCCTCAGCTAATTAATTAAAGAAAGGACTATAAATTCTCTTTAATCCAATTCAGTACGTCATCATGGTGTGACTTAGTTTTCACCTTATCCATTACATATTTCAGACGACCGTCTTTGCCAATAATAAAAGTCGTTCTAATAACACCCATGTATTCTTTACCCATGAATTTCTTAAGTCCCCAAACCCCATACTTATCCATAATTTTATGCTCAGGATCTGAAAGAAGATCAAAATTTAGTTTTTGCTTATCGATGAATTTAACAAGTCGTGCTGGTTCATCAGGAGATACCCCTAAAACTACTGTATCGGCCTTAGCAAACTCCTTCTTATAGTCACGAATACCACAAGCTTGAGTTGTACACCCTGGCGTCATGGCCTTAGGATAGAAATAAAGAACAACGTTCTTCTCACCTTTGAAATCCTTTAGGCTTACTTTTTGCTCGTCTTGATTAAGCATTGTAAATGCTGGCGCCATATTTCCTACTTTTGGAAAACTCATATCAACTCCTTTCATCGTTTTTTATTTACCAGTTATCTCGTTTATGTCTTAAGTCTTTAATTCTTTCTTTATTCTTCGTCATCAAAAAGAGATTAACTTCCCTCTCTGTTTCAAAATTGGTTTGAAATCCAATACTACCTTCTGATTGTACTCGTTCAAGTAATTTACTAGCGGCTTCATTATCTGGATCATTGGCCAATGTGAAATTTAAATTATTAATTATATAGTCGTGTCCCGGCCAAAGAACAACTTGATCCTCGACTCTTTCATTTAATGCAAGAATCGTGTCAACGAATACTTCAAGATTTCCACCGTTCTTACAGTTTCCGATTCCAGCATTAAAGATCGTATCCATCGTGATAATTTCAACCTGCTTACCTGATTCAAAGAATAAAAAGCACAAGTGATCCATCGTATGACCTGGAGTTTCAATGACTTCGAATTCTCCCAAAGAAGTAGAAATCTTTTCTCCGTCAACAAGCACACGATCAACATTTTTAAAGCTGTCCTTATGTCCCCAAACTTGAGCACCATGCTCACTTACTAACGCATCAACTCCCGCCACATGATCATAGTGTCCATGCGAGAGCAAGACCACGGCAAGTTGGCGTTCATTAGCGACTAGCCACTCATTGATTAATTGAGGATAGATAGGATCAACCACAGCAACTTCTGCATTGCCCATTTCGACAATATAGTTATAGTTGCGTAAAGGTGAATCGGTATAAATTTGATGAACATTCATAGGCAAATACCTTTTTTTTTGACATGATATAAAGGTCATAACAAATATTGAAGTTAAAAAAAGGAAGCATATGGTCAATCTTACGATGGCATCAAAAATATTTATTTCAGTCTTATGTATAAAAGGGTTAGTTGAAGCCTATCTAGACAAGAGAAATATCAAGCATATAGGCAAGAATTTTAATAAAGTTCCAGAAGAGTTTGCAGATAAAATCACTCTTGAAGACCACCAGAAAGCTGCTCGCTATACAATGGAGAAACTTAATAAGGGCCAACTCTTCAATTTTATTGGCTATATCATTCTTGTGATTTGGACACTTGGCGGAGGATTAGATGCTTTAAATAAGTCCATCCTAGCTCTAGAGCTATCACCACTTTTTACAGGAACAATCTTCATTCTGGCCTTTAGTTTTATTAACTCAATCCTAGGTCTTCCTGAATCTCTTTATACGACTTTCGTTATCGAAGAAAAGTACGGCTTTAATAAAACAACTTTTAAAACTTTCATTACTGATATGATCAAAGGCTCGCTTTTAGGGCTTATAATTGGAACCCCACTTATTTACGGAATCCTTTGGATCATGGAATCTCTAGGACAATACTGGTGGGCCTATGCTTGGGCATTCCTAAGTACATTCCAACTACTACTTATGTGGATCTACCCTACTTTCATTGCTCCAATTTTCAATAAGTTTACAGAGCTTGAAGAAGGAGAAGTTAAGGATCGCATTCTCGACCTATTAAAGCGTGTTGATTTTGAAAGCAAAGGCCTATTTGTGATGGATGCTTCACGTAGAAGTGGCCATGGAAATGCTTACTTCACAGGCTTTGGAAAGAATAAGCGCATTGTCTTCTTTGACACTCTAATTAACACATTAAGTGCTTCGGAAGTTGAGGCGGTACTTGCTCACGAGCTAGGCCACTTTAAGCGCAAGCATATCCTTAAGATGATGATCAAGGCCTTTGTTTTTAGCTTTATTGGCCTATTTATTTTAGGACAGCTAATGCAAACATCATGGTTCTTTGAAATGCATGGAGTCCATACGACACAGACATATATAGCACTAACGCTCTTTCTTCTAGTTAGCGGAATTTATACTTTCTTTATTACACCTATTTCGTCATGGGCATCACGAAAGTACGAATTTGAGGCGGATGAGTTTGCTTCGGTTCACTCAGACCCACAAGAGCTAATCAATGCACTAGTAAAGATGTACAAGGATAATGCGAGCACTCTAACTCCAGATCCAATTTATAGCTCTTTCTACCACTCTCACCCTCCAGCATTAACGAGAGTGAAGTTCCTAGAAACATTTATTAAGAAATAACAAATATTCAGGGTAAGTTTGGCACCGCCCAATCTTACCCTGCTTCTTCAAAAGCTATTCTACGGTAAGAAACTTGCCTCAATCTTACATATTTAAAAAAATTACAACCCCTAACCGATTCTCTTTGTCTAAGCCACTAATCCTTTCTATTCTAAGTGTAATTATATACGTGAGGGAATTTATGAAACTTGTACTAGCAATGGCCGTTATCGCATGTCTTGGACTTAGCATGAATGTATCTGCAACAGAGATCCTAAAAAGTATCCCAGTTGAAGACCAAGGTCCTGAAAAAGACGAAAAAGAGTCAAAGAAAGACAAAGACTCTAAGAAATCAAAAGAAGAGAAGCTACTTCAGATAGCTAGTCGCTAACTTTCGGCTTATTTTACAGATCTGGCCTTCTCGAGAATCTTTTCAATATTAGAGAAGTCTTTTACCACTTTTCTCATTTGAAGAAGATACTTCTTTGATTGTGGACTTTGTTTGTGAATAGCGTGAATATACTTATTCAGCTCGCCCTCAAGCAATCTGGCCTCAGATACAAAAAGAGCAATAAGCTTCACTTGTGCTTCAAGCACGTCCACTTCAGTTGAACTCTTTGCAAGGTTTAGAATTTGAGTATGAGTAATCTCACCAACCGGCTTTGCTGCAAGATCAAGATTGTTCAAGCTACTAGTACTCTCCTCAGAGTTTTCTCCTAACTTTGATAAATCAACATCCTTAATCTGCTTAGTAATTGAGAACTCTAAAATATTAGATGGGCCTTCATCATTAGAACTTGAAACCTGCGGCACTTCAGCAGAAGCAACTGGCTTCTCAATATTGTCTTGATCTAATTTCTTGGCAGTTGACAAGATATCCCCCCAAATTAATCTTAATTTATTTATCGGTAAAATCTTGCCTTAACTTTAACCTGTTTTTAATTAGATTTTATATAAAATTAGACTTTTGGCCCAAGTCAACAAAGAGTCTTTCTTGTGGATTCTTTATATAATCGAAAGATATTGAATTCACGTTTGATACTGACGAACTCTTAGCAACTTAGAAATTTTCCAAATATTATCTAATTCTAATTCTTTAAACTTAGAAAATACTGATACTTAGAAGAATTAATATAAAAGTGCCAAATTCCTGTGGAAGTTTCGCTCTATCAAAACCAACTAAACACGACTTCTTTTTACGATAAAGCTCTTTTAGCTTTTTAACAATTTTGATAAATTAAGCATTCCAAATTGACACTATTTTGACCAGTTTTTAAGGATTCCCCATGAAGAGGCCAATAGCAATAATCGACTGCGCAATTGCAAAACCATCATATAACTGCATGAATCAAATGATTCAAAACTTCAATATACCTACGACATATCACTGGGTATCACAATTTGGATGTAGTTCACTCGATAAGATTGAAGATGCCAGTGGCTATATCATCTTCGGTTCAGACTCAAATGTTTATCAAAGACTTGATTGGCAAGTTGATCTAGCAAAACGCATGAAAGAAAAACTAGAAAAGAATATTCCAATTATGGGAATCTGTTTTGGACATCAGCTTATAGCGGATATTTTTGGTTCAAAGGTCGACATGGTAAAACCAGATAACCAACTATTTGAAGGAATAAGAAAATCGAAAGTGCTTACTGACAAATTTGGTTTCAAAAAAGACGAAGAGTTCAGTCTCTTCATCACTCACCACTATGAAGTCAAGGAGCTACCAAGAGGCTTTATTCATCTTGCAACATCTGATGACTGTTTTCTTGATGGAATTGCTCATGAAACACTTCCCTTCTTTAGCTTCCAAGGTCACCCTGAAGCATCTCAGGACTTTGTTGAAGGCCATATCGAAATGAACTTAACAGAGCAAGAACTAAAGGACGCTTATGAAGGTGGACATAAAGTTATAAAGAACTTTATCGACTATGTTAACGATCACTAAAATATTATTTTTTTAACGAGATCCCTAAGGTAGTTAAAGTATGGAGTTCGATACTTTTCAATTTCTTGGTATTGTTCGTGTCGTGCACCTTCAATTTTAGTCACTGCAAAACTTGTATCAATTTCTGCTAAATACTTTTCAAGCTCGGGAACACTAATTAATTTGTCTGCTGTTCCATAAGAAATATGCTTTTCAACTTTACTATTAATTGGCTTTGAAAAAACTCTCTTACTGCAAGCAACCATTTCTAATAGGAGTTTTGTGTGCAGCTTTTGGAGATTAAAAGGATCATTTTTAAATTCCTCTATCACCTTATTTCGATGAGAAAGAGTATTTAAATCCACAAGGCCACCTAGCGGTATCGACATTTTTATAGAAGCTAATTTATTAAAAATATTCCCCTTAACCTTATTAACGGCAACAGCAAATGGGCCACCAACACCAACAGGTGGAGCATTGACTATAATTGCTCTTGGGTAAAAATCTTCTTTTAAATTATTTTGTGTAAAGCCACATGTAATAAGGGCCCCCATCGAGTGGCCATAGAGAATATAGTCTTCCATTTTATAATTCTCTCTTAAATACTTAAGACAGTCCTCAAGGTCTAGCATATACTGCTCAAATGGGTCGATATAAGCTTTCTCACCACCACTTCGTCCATGGCCACGTAGATCATATTGGAAGATATTAACATCAAAGCCAAAAATTTCTTGCAGGTATTTATGTCGCCCTAAATGCTCCCCTATCCCATGAGTCGCTATTAGCCAGTACTTTGCCCCGTGCTCAACCACTTCAGTGTATAGCTTTACACCATCACGCATAGGAATCGCTCTCTTAATTGGCTCCATATTTTACCCTTTGATTAATTTTTATTTAGCTTTTATAATTATACTTAAATTTAAGGAAAAGTAATGTTTTGTCCAAAATGTTTAAGTAATAGTCTACATCTAAAAGAAAAAGGCGTCATTCATATATTAGTAAATGGCCGCCAAAAAGATACAGGTCGTTTTCTTTTCAGTTTAGAAAGTCGTCCTGAGATCACTCAGAATATTTCTAATAAAATACTTGAGCACTTTAAGTGGATCGCAAGTTTCCAAAATACAAAACCAGTTGAGAACGTAAATATCATTACCTCCGACGCAAAATGCGATAATGGTTGTGCACTTCCTTTAGCTCAAAAATTCTCCTTACTTGACTATATTGTTTCGACTAGAGAAGTAAAGAGCATGGTTCTAGTACATGCAAAAGAATGTGGATTAGACGTCGAGCTCGACATTTAAAAAGTAACCACCGTGCTTTCTCATATTTACACATCCAGTATCTAAAATTAAATACTGACCTTTAATTCCCATTAAAGTCCCCTCAATGACAGGATTCTTATCAAAGCCTATAGATTTAACTTTAGTTGGGTATTCGATCACAGGGTAATCAATATGAGTAATATCTTCTTCTATATCATCAAGGCCAAAGCTATCTATAATATCTGCAAAGTCATCATAGATTTGATCTCGTAGCATTTCGAGATCTTCATCTGCAACTTCATTCATTAGCATCTTTCGCCAATTAGTCTTATCTGAGAATGCCTTAGCAATCTCCACTTCGATTTCCCCCGAAGTCTTTCGATCTGGAACTTCTAAAATTGGTAGAGCATATGATGCGCCCTGATCGATCCAACGAGTAGGAATCTGTGTGTGTCTTGTAATTCCCACTTTTACATGACTAGAAACCGCAAGGTACACATAGTGTGGAATCATACAATGCTCTTCTCCCCACTTCGGTTCACGGCAAGTTCCTTTGTGATAGTGGCAAAGCTCTGGCTTAACAATACAAGTATCACATTGTGCAAGAGTGATCATTTCCTTATAAGAGTAGCCTTGAGAGTAAGACTTCTTAATTAACTCTCCAGAATAAACGGAGTTAATCTGACCATCAAAGCTTAGCTTGATTTTCTTTCCTAAAAGATCATTCATATAAAGTAGCTCATCCCCTAAAGGTAGGTGATAATGAGCTAAACCATCTTCAAGAGATGTTTTCATCTTGCGTATATTTCCGCTTAACATAATTCTATTTCTCCAAGAATGTTTTTAACTTTTGAATCACAGGCATTGGAATCTCATGCCCACCTTGAAATGGATGAAACTCATATTCATCAACCTTCTCAAGATAAGTCTTAAGTTTCTCGCTCAAGAAAAATGGCAGAACAGGGTCTACACTTCCATGGGATTGAAAAATTGGAATATGCCTGATGTGTTTCGTATTCTCCGCGACATGCCCTTCATCAAATAGAGTTGATGATAAAAGAAATAAACGCTCAATCAACTCTGGTTCTTTATAAGCAATCGCAAGACTCATCATTGATCCTTGAGAGAATCCCCCTAAGTACACTTCATGACTATTTTTCTTAATTTCCTTAATAAGATGAATAAGTCGCTCACGCATATCTTCAATCCCATCTGGAACACTTTGAGAGAAGAAATCCTCGATACGACCCTCCATTGATGCCTGCTGAAGTCCTACCATATCAATTGGAAACCATGCGCTTCCCTTCATCCCCATACCAATATCGACTTTCATTGGTCCATCAACAAAGTACCAATTGAATTCATCCTTAGGATCAAGATACTGATAAAGAGGTGCTAAGTCTTGAAAGCTTGCCCCATAGCCATGGAGAACAATAATAGATTTTTTAGTGCTCCCCTCTTGTAATAAAATATCGAAGTCATTAATTCGTGTAACTCTCATTTTTTAGTCTCAACTTTTGATTTACGGTTTGGATAAACATGGCGGCAAATTGGACATTCAAGTCCAAAACATGATCTTGCCTTACAATACTCGCGTCCATAGAAGATGATTTGCAAATGAAGTTTGTTCCAAAGGTCTCTTGGAAATAGCTTTTTACAGTCAGCCTCTGTCTGATCAACGTTCTTGCCCTTAGTTAGGCCCCAACGCTGAGCAAGTCTATGAATATGAGTATCAACTGGAAACGCTGGAACATCAAAGGCCTGTGCCATAACAACAGAAGCAGTTTTATGCCCAACCCCAGGAAGCTTCTCAAGCTCCTCAAAGCTTGCAGGAACCTCTCCCTCATGTTCATTAACAAGTATGCGAGAAAGATCATAAATCGCCTTCGATTTTCGAGGAGAAAGTCCACAAGGCTTAATGATTTCCTTGATCTCTTCTTGTGTTAATTTCATCATATCACGTGCATTGTCGGCCTTTGTAAAAAGGGCCGGTGTTACTTGGTTAACTCGTTCATCAGTACACTGTGCTGACAATAGAACAGCAATTAGCAGTGTGAACTCATTCGTATGATCTAGGGGCGTTGGAGTTTCTGGATAAAGCTTCTCAAGCGCCTCAACAATATAGTTTGCTCTTTCTTGTTTTAACATCTTCTTTCCTATTAATTTGAACCACAAAAATTTAGCAAATTATCCATGAAAATGCTAAAATAACGCGTAATGAGATACGTTTTCGTCAAATTAATCCGCTTTTACCAACTGGCAATCTCCCCATTTCTCGGGTCTAATTGTCGCTATACGCCAACATGCTCTCAATATGGCATAGAGGCCTTCAGTAAATTGCCTTTGCATATCGCTTTTTGGAAAACGACTAAACGCATTCTTAGTTGTCACCCATGGGCCAAGGGTGGATATGATCCCGTAACTCCAGACTACAGTCATAAGGATGGACATAAATGAAGTACTTGGTTCTATTTATATTTTCTCTAGCTGCTATTGCTACAAACTCAGTTGATAAATTAAAGAAAGAATTTTTAGATAAAGGTGACGAATTAAGCTATTTTTTAGAATGGGATAGCGGCAAGTCAAGATCATTTGATACAAAGAATACATTCATTCCCGCATCTATTTTCAAAATTTTCTCAGCCTTCTATATCCTCGATAAACTAGGAACAGACTACCGTTTTAAAACGACAATCGCTACTCGTGGCCACATCACAAATGGAGTACTCAAAGGCGATCTTATCCTAAGTACTTCAGGTGATCCCTACTTGCTTACGGCCCAAGTTTTTGATCTTATTGACGCCGTGAAAGCGGCGGGTATAAAAAAGATTCAAGGAAGACTCGTTATCATCAATAACTTTGTCAATTTAAGTCGCATCGGAAATGTTGGCCTTGACGATCAGCCTTATAACCAAAGTATTTCAGGCCTAAATATTAACTTTAATCGCTTCAAGTCTATTGGCCGTGACAATAAAGAGTTTTTTCCAATTCACGATGGCCTCAGTGTAACCAAAGCGACTGAGAAACTAGGTCCAGGAGAAGGTTTTCGTCATCTTAACAATAGTAAAAAAGAAGAATGGATCTATTCAAAAACAGATAATTACTTTCTAGAAGTTCCTTTGAGAAATTCGCTTCTATTTAATGCCCATTACTTCCACAATCACCTTAAGACGGCGGGAATAGAAACAAACGGTATTGCTTTTGAAGATAAATTTACTAAGTCAAAAATATTAAATTCAATCTACTCTGTTACATCTTTGGATATGGTGAAGCTCTCTCTTGAGTACTCAAATAATCTCTTTATCGAAACCTTAGTTTTAAAAGCCACTAAGAAAGATAACCTGAAAGATGCTGCCCAAAAAATGGTTAAGGATTTAAAACTACCAGTTAAGGGAGATATTACTAATAGCTCTGGTCTAAGTGTTGACATTGAAATGCGAGCACAGGACGTCGTAAATTTTATTAGCAAAAATGCATATAAGAAATTTGGTAATCACTACTTTATAAACCTACTTTCAATTACTGGTCATAGTGGCTCTCTTCACAGGAAGTACTTAACAAAATCAGGTTTTGAAAAGTATCGTTATAAAACAGGAAGCCTTGACTATGTCTACAATATTTGTGGAAGAAGCTTTGAAGCAGACCCCGTAACATTTTGTATTATGATCAATAGTCCAAAAAAACGTAAATTACTTATGGGGGAAAACTCCCTAAAGAATGAACAACTTCGTAAAGATGCTAAAGCATGGAGACGCTCGAAAGAGCGCTTTAGTGAGTTGCTAATGTATGAATTAAATTAAAATTTAAATAATTTACGACAACAAGACCTATCTTTTATTTGTCTTAAAAGGCTCATCACCATATCTTTAGAGATTCTTGAAGATTTTGTTAGAAGGACACGGTGATCATATTTTTGATCATAATGCTCAGAGATAATGAGTTTTTCCCTAACTTCACTATTTTTTTCAAAGAAAATATTTAAATATGATTCCGTAACAATGGCAATATCACCTCTACCTTTAAGTAGGCTGAGAATATTACCCTCATGAGAGTTAGTATAAATTATCTTAGCATCAAATTTTTTATTTATTTTATAATCGAGAAAACCATAATGGTAACCATCAAATAACAAAATCGTTTTCTTCTCTAGCTGCTTTAGGTAAGTCTGATTTCGACCTTCTTTCAACGCAATAACTTTTTCACCACCAAATGAGAAAGGAGGAGTCATCACATAATCAATATGACGCTCTCTCCAGCCCCACTTAGGGCTTTCAAAGAGAATCATATCAAACTGATTTGATGTAAAGTCTCGATAGCGACGCCTGGCAGATGTTTCGATAATTTTAAAACGGTACTTATTTTGAACTTTATTAAGTTCTTCAATTATTTCAAATAAAACTCCACTTTGTGCCCCATGTTTTTTTATGTAAAAAGGTGGGAAATGATAGGCTCCGACGAGAATATCTTTTATCGCAAAAATAGAAATTGAAAAGGAGAAAGCAATTAGAAACTTAATGAAGGAGTTCACTCATACCTCCACTATATCTTGGTAGAGAGATAATAAATTTTGTATTCTCTGCTTTTGGATCATATTTTAAATAGCCATCATTATTTAACATCATTTCATAGGATAGGCTCAGCCCCAGGCCAGTTCCCTTATTGACATCTTTTGTTGTATAAAAAGGTTCCATGATTCGACTTTCAATACGAGGGTCTATCCC
Source organism: Bacteriovorax sp. BAL6_X (assembly GCF_000443995.1). Taxonomy (NCBI): domain Bacteria; kingdom Pseudomonadati; phylum Bdellovibrionota; class Bacteriovoracia; order Bacteriovoracales; family Bacteriovoracaceae; genus Bacteriovorax; species Bacteriovorax sp. BAL6_X. The sequence goes on along the minus strand of NZ_AUMC01000003.1, from coordinate 614,415 downwards.
TTTTCCACTATCGATAACTTCAATATATAGATTTTCAAAATCTTGTTTAATTTCAACTTTTATATGGCGCTCAATAAGGTCTTCAACTGCATCAATAGAATTATTGATTAAGTTTACAAGAACCTGACTAATCTGTGTTTTATTTGCATAAATAAGGTTTCCTTGCGAACTCTTGTCATAATGAAAACTTAGGCCAATTTCTTTTTCGGCCAAACGCCCTTTACAAATAGCTAAGACAATTGACTCGAGTTCCTCGCATCGAATGACTGTTTTTAAGTCTTTCTGTCCATCTCTTGACATGGTCGACATACTTTTTACAATTTCAGTGATTCGATCTGCTGCGACTTCTACTTTTTCAAGGACGTATTCACACTTATCCCCACTAACACACTTTTTCAGACGATTAAGATTACCTAGAATAACAAATAAAGGATTATTAATTTCATGAGCAATACCTGCGGCCATTTGCCCTAGGGCCGCAAGTCTTTCAGATTCATGACTTCTCTCTCTTTGTTCATATAGCTCTTGTGTGCGTTTACTAACTGTAGCTTCAAGTTCCACATTGTAGTTCTTTAGCTTCTCATCTCTAAGAATAATTTCTTTTAGAGTCTTATTTAAAGTCTTTGCAAAAAAAGATAATTCATTAAGTGCAAACTTTTCTCGGATAGGTCGAAAGTCCCCACTCGTTATAAGGCTAATTCGATTTACAAAGTGTTTTAAAGGATTAAAGAAAAAGTAATAATATGCAATTGAAGTAACAATCAAAGATAAGATTAAACCGGAAAGAAACCACATTACAATCATCTTCATTATATTATGGACATAAATAGCATTTAAACGATTTGAGAATATAATCTCAACACTACCTATCATTCTACCTTCATATAATACATCAAATCGTTCGATACTAACTTCAGGATTAACAAATTTAGGGGCCGCTGCTTCTACAAGCGAGATATGACTTAAAAGATTACTCCCCTCATCTTTTACAGTAATTGATGTAACAGTTTGATCACTAGAGTTTACAAAAACATTTGAGATTTTTTGAATATACTCTTTATTTAGATTCCAAATTGGAAGCTTTAAAGAGTCGACGATTTGTCTTGAGATAATTTCTCGATCGTTTTCAAAACGCACTTTTTCTTGATTACTATGGATACGATAAGCAGCAATCCCTAAGACAAAAAAGCTTGAAGTAAGCACGACCCCCATAACGATTGGAATAATAAATGAAAAGCGAGCAGGTGTTTTGTCCATGCCCTATATCTACTTGCGTTATTTAGATTTAGCAAGCATTTTATAAATAAAATAAATTTCCAAGTTATAAATCTAAACTAGAAACTTTTGTAATATCAGTATGTTAAAAAGTAGTTGAGATCATCCATAGCCCTACTGCAACGAGTAAAAAACTAAAGAAGAATTGGGCCTTCTTACCACCAAGAATATGCGCCAAGCGATTGCCCATAAAGAACCACAGTAAATGAGCACTGGCCCCGCCAAAAAATAGGACTGCACTAAAAAGAGTAAGAAAGAGCTTTCCTTCATTTAAAAAAGGTGAGTAAACACTGATTGTGAAAACTAAGAACTTAGGATTGAGGGCCTGAAAAATTACTCCCTCCAAAAAGGATGGACCTTTCGAGTTTTCTTCTTCGGTATTAACCTTTACTTTCTTCACACTCCTAAGACTCTTGTAGGCCATATAGAAAAGGTATAAAGCACCAAAGATTGGTAAGTATGCCATTATCTTCTCATGCTTCATGATGAAATCAGTCGCACCATAGAGACAAATCAAAAGACCGGAAATTGTCGAAAACCAAAGTCCAAGGATAAAAGGCAGTGTTTTCTTAAAGCTATAAGTGCCACCAAGTCCGGCCAAAGTTACATTTGCTGGCCCAGGAGAATAACAAAGTGGTGCAATAATAAAGACGAAACTAGTTAATATTTTTGTAACCATAAATTAAGTATCTATTGGATCCACATCAATTTTCACCGAAAAAGAATAGTCGATCTTATTTTGGGCGCGAAAAATCTGCAAGACCTTATTGAGCTCTCCCCCATTCTTACACATCAAAGACATACTCCACGTGAACATATTCGCACGCCTTTCAATCATAGCAGGAGTAGGGCCCCAAACCTGGCCATCAATACCAAGTTGGTCCATGAGAGCACGTAGCTTATGAATCTCACTTGAGAGATTGGCAATAATCTTATCACGATTTCTACCTGAAACATGAATATTGGCCATCTTTGTAAACGGAGGAAAAAGACCGAATTCTCGCGTCGTTAATTCAAAATCATAAAAGCCAGAGAAGCTATGTGACTTGATAAAGTCAAACATTGTATTATCAGGAAGCATCGTTTGAATAGCAACCTTAGCGTGATTTGAATAGCGTCCGGCCCGTCCAAGGATTTGCACAATCATCTGGTAAGCTTTTTCCATGGCCCTAAAATCAGGGAAGTTTAACATTGAATCTGTTCCCAATATCAAAACGAGATTAACCTTCTTGAAGTTGTGACCTTTAGAGAGCATTTGGGTTCCAACAAAAATATCAATTTCACCTTTATGAAAGCGCGTAAGCTTATCTTCAAGTTTATCAAGATTTGTGATCTCATCGCGATCAAACCTCTCAATTTTCTTAGTCGGAAAAAAATCTTGTAAGACCTCTTGCAGTCTTTCTGTACCAAAGCCTTTTTGCAGAAGATTCATATTTCCACATTCAGGACAAATCTCAGGTCGCGGAATTTGATAATCTGAATGAGAACTTGAGAGTATATTTTTATTTTTAAAATATCTTAGTGGAACACCTGTATTGGGGTCTTCAAATTTATAACCACAACTACGACATTGAAGATAGTTAGAGAAACCAAGACGATTAACAAAGACAAGTACTTGCTCCTTTCTATCTATGGCCTCACTAATCATATCAATTGACCTCTTTTCAAAAGGCCAAATTGATAATGCATCCATATCTTTCTTTGCTCCGTGTGAGCGAGAATCCAATAGTTCAATTTCAGGAAAACTTCCTGCAACTCTTTTTTCAAGAGAGAAGTAATTCTCCGGCTTAAGTTTTGAAAAAGTATAATAATTTTCAAGAGAAGGTGTTGCACTTCCAAGAACAACTGGAGCATTAAAAAGCTGTGCTTTCTTAATTGCCACATCACGCCCATTATATGGACAACGATCTGTTTGTTTAAATGAACTATCGTGCTCCTCATCAACAATAACAAGACCGAGATTTTCAACTGGTAGAAATACACTTGAACGTACTCCCATTAACAACACTGGCCGGTCTGATTTCTTTAGAAATTTCCAAATTGCATTTTTGTGAGAAGGTGTTACTCCAGAATGGTAAGGAAGAATAGGACAGTCTAAGTATTTTTTAAACGTCTCCATAAATTGAGGCGTTAAATTAATTTCAGGAAGCAAGAAAAGAACACTTTTTCCTTTCTTTAACACATTCTTAATCAAGTGAAGATAGATTAAAGTTTTACCAGATCCGGTCACACCATGAACGAGAAAGCGATCAAAACCAAGATCAAGCTTTGCATTGATACTTTCATAAATAGGTTTTTGTAGCGGAGATAATTCATGCTCAAAGTCTTGATTATCTCCAAATTGAGTTTCGACTTCACGTGGCCGTTTTAAGATTTTAGGTAAGCAATCCCAAGCAAGTCGTCCAAGATTATAGTGATAGTAACGAGACATCCAATCATAAAGCTTCATCTCACTTTCAGATAAAGAAAACTCTGGAGCAAGAACTTCATTTATTGGCCTAAGCTTATACTTAGAAATCGTCTCTTCTAATTCTTTTTGTGAGATCGTAAATGGCACAACAACACCCTTGGCCTTTCTTCGGCCGAGAGGGACTTCCACGAGGGTACCAACAGGAATTTCCTCACCAAGTGTCTTATATGTTAGGACACTTGGAAGTTTTGGATAATCAACTGCTACTTGGCAATAATGTTTAGCGTTTAGTGTATTAACGTCTTGCATAAGAATTAAAAATAAAAAGTAAGTGTAAAACCTACACTATCATCATACAATAAGTATATGATTACATGGAATGTTGATCCAGAAATATTTAGAATCGGACCGATTGCTGTTCGTTATTACTCACTAATGTTTATCGTTGGTTTCTTTATTGGTGAGCGCTATTGTCGCCGCTACCTTATCAAAGAAAAAAACTTTACAACAGACGAAGTTAGCTCACTTTTAAATTATATGATCGTTGGCTGCGTCGTAGGCGCTCGTCTAGGTCACTGTCTCTTTTATGAGCCAGGTTATTATTTAAATAATCCACTAGAGATTCTCTATGTATGGAAAGGTGGACTAGCAAGCCACGGAGGCTTCCTTGGTGTTATCGCTTCAATTTATGCCTTCAAAAAAAGAGTTAAAGATGTTCCTCTAATGTGGCTTCTTGATCTCGTTGCGGCGCCGGCCCTTATGACCGGTGGATTTATTAGACTTGGAAACCTCATGAATTCTGAGATCTTTGGACATCCAACAAATCTTCCATGGGCATTTAAATTTGTTCGCGCAGATAATATTGCTCGCCACCCAACTCAGCTCTATGAAGCACTTGGCTTCTTTGCCATTTCCGGACTTGTTTACTACCTCTATTCAAAGTATCACAATAAGTGGCAATCTGGGCGCTTCCTAGGAATCATTTTTATTGGAGGATTCTCTTGGCGCTTTTTTGTGGAATTCTTTAAAGAAAACCAAGTTGCATTTGAACAAGGCATGGCACTTAATATGGGACAAATACTAAGTATCCCACTTATTATTGTTGGACTTATCTTAGTTCTTTATAAGCCTGTGACTAAAGGTTAAGCCCTAGCTCAAGACCTGTTCCAAATTCTTTATTCTCTTTCGCCTGAATATAGTGTACGAATGGCTTAATTCTTACTTTTTCATAAATCGTAAAAAGTGGATAGAACTGGCCGTAAATTCCAGAGCAGGCCTTAAAGTTTGCACGGGCCGTCTCACAATAAGATGAACCGTATTTATCAGCGCTTGAAAACATATAACCGCCACGTAGCCCTAATGAAACTTGTAAACCTTCATCTGACCAACTCAACATCGTTTTTTCGATTCCGATATTGGGGATAAACACATTGTCATCATCCTTAGATTCTTGAAAGTCCATTACCGAATTTAACATAAAGCCAACACTCCAGCGCCAACTCTTTATCTCACGAGAGTAGTCATCAAAAGCGCGAGAGTATGAAATTTCTGTAAGTGTTCCCAAATCAATAGAAAGGTAAGAATCGTAGGGAATATAAAAAATGGAGTCGAGGTAGGCTTTCGAACCAAGTTTAGCAACAAATTTTTCAGTGCTACTTAGCTTGTCAGTATATGACTCGATTGCAGTATGTAATTTGTTTATCACTAAATAAGGAGCATCACTTCGATTAATCCGCTTTTCTGTTTTATGTAGCTCGTTAAAAAGGAAGCGCTCATCCTTAAGTTTTCTTAAAGTGTATTGTGTAACATTTTCATTTTCTTTGAATTTAAATTCTTCATAACGGCCTTCAAATAAACGACTCTGCTTCAACGACTCTTTCCTATTACATAGTTTTAGCTCTAGTCCTTGCTCACAATTTTCAATAACCTTCGCGACTGAAACCCTAAGAATTGTTTTTAAATTCTTATTCAGTTTATTAAGACAAATGTGATCAAAGTCCTTTGATTCAACGATATTCACAATACACGTTTCATCTTGGTCAAACTGAATATGAGAAGGCATCTTAAAACTTCGTCCAAAGTGATTCTTCTTAATATAGTCACTCGTGAATTTTTTAGAATCAGCATAACCAATTAAAAAATCGAAACGTCTAAAGTCTTCTTCAAAAAATCCAAAGAAAGCATACATAGGAGAAGAGGCCAACGGTAGAGAGACTGTGGAGCTCATCGAATTAGAGAAACTCGGTGACTCATAAAAAGCGATAGTCTCACGAGAACGGGCCGTCCCAATGAAGCTGTCAAAAATATCAAGAACATACTTTGCAACTTCTTTGCCATTCCCCTGAAATTCTCGTGTTTCATAAAGTAAGTGCTCATCACTTGGATCAATGATTAGAAGTAAATTATCCTTGGCGACTTTGTGTTTTGATACCTTATTTACAATGGTTAGTGGGATATTATTAAACATACCACCATCGATAAAAGTTCTCTTCTTAATCGATTTCTTTGGACAAGACTTTTTTCTTTTAAAGTCTTTATACTTACAATACTCTATATCGACAGGCTTGAAGGCCAAAGGGAAGGCACCAGATGCTTCAATAACTTGTAGAAGTTTTGATAAATTTTCATTTTGATTCTTAGTAAATGGTAAGTAAATTTGTCTCGTAGAGTTTGTCGCTATTGGATAATTTTCAATAATGGGAGCTTTCCCTTGTCCACGTCCACGAATACGAAAGATGGCCTCATTTAACATTTGAGGAAACTTTCTTCCACCTTTATAAACTTCAATAATTTCAGGCTTCTTCTGAGTAAGAGTTACTCCAAAAACAATATCGATATCAGCTCGTAATCCTTCATTCCAAATATTACGAGCATCTTGATACATTGCTTGAATAGGTTTCTTAGATAAGAAATTTGTCATGGACATTTGTTTATAATCGGCCAATCGATCAATTCCTAGTGGAACCCAAAGTCGCCAAAATAGCGAATCCTTAACGATATACTCTCCCCCACTAGCTCTCCCAGCTTCAAGAAAAGTAATAAGAGCATTTATACTACCAGCAGATGCTCCTGCGTAAATTTGCGGAGTACGTTGTGCTTGATAATTTAATTTTTCAAATTCAGTTAGGTAACTTAGAAATCCACCCTCATAAGAACCAAGGGAGACACCACCACTAACGACTAGGGCAGTATTAACTTGTTTTGCAAAAGATTGAAAACAAAAGAGGAAGCTCAATAGTAGGATAAATCGATTCATTCTAGTATTGTATTTGCTTCCTCTATTTGTGCCAAGTAAAGCTTAAGCTTACTTGCAGTATGATAAATCTAAATCATTCAAGTTTCTGTAGATACTTGGGCTAAATGCCTTATCCCATAGATCTTGACCGGCCATTTTATCAAGGGCCATATCGGTTAATTTTAAATTCTTATTATAAGAAAATGAATTAGCAAGTGCACCAAATAAAGATCCTCCCTGTCCTTCGACAGCATCTCCATAGCAACTCATATCATCTTTAATATAGTCATAAATATCAATCATACGCTCTTTACCCATACTATCTGCCGAGTAATACTTAAGTTCCCCACCTTCAATCACTGTGAATTTTTCGATAAGGCGATCAATCATCTCTTGCGAAAGCTCGTTACAAAGCCTCTTCTTCTTACTCTTAGAACCATTTACATGAAGGTCAGCAATTACTTCATTTGTGGCCTTAACAAAGCAGTCCACAAATTGCTTTGAGTTAATCTGGGCCATCGAACTTGATGATAAAAGCACTAAAGATATTGAAATCACTAGATTTTTCATAAGAATCTCTCCTCGTGTTAGTCGTGTATTTAAATAAAATTACCACAAGGAGAGGATATTAAGGTCTTTTAAGAAACAATTACAATTGGTGTTCGGCCATTAGACACGTACTGACCAAGTAACCTCATCACCACTTTCTTGGAAATCAATCCCGAGAGCGTTTAATTCATCGCGGGCAGCATCAGCAGCGTCCCAGTCTTTTGCAGCACGAGCATCCGCACGCTTTGCAAGAAGCTCTTCCACTTTATCAAGTGCAATTCCCTTTCTTCTGATTTGAACTTCTTTAATCTCATTTAAGAATTGCTCTGGATCCATAGCAAATAGAGCACTCATCTTTCCATACTTAGCAATCCATTTGCCAAATGCGATAGCTGTAGGTGCCGAGTTCACATCCTTTGCTTTCTTTTCAAGATTAAGAGCATTAAATGTCTTAACTGCTTCATAGATAGCCGACATCATCTCACTTGTATTAAAATCATCATTACATGCTTTTAGAATTTTAGCATCCAGACGCTTTAGATCTTCTGCAAGTTTCTTATTAACTTTTGCACTTTCATTAGTTGTAAAAGTCGCAACATGCTTTGCCACTTGAAGAGCGCGATAAACTCTAATCGCTCCACTAAAGGCCTGATCAATTTTTTCATCTGTTACATCAAGCATCGAACGATAGTGAGTTGAAAGCATAATGTATTTTAAAACTTCTGGGTGATACTCATCCATGAATGCGCGAGCTGTGATGATATTCCCAAGGGACTTACTCATCTTCTCACCACTCATATTGATGAAGTTATTATGCATCCAATAATTTACGTACTTACATGAATTACATCCTACACCTTGAGCAATTTCGTTTTCATGATGTGGGAAGATTAAATCAATACCACCACCGTGAATATCAATTGATTTTCCAAGAATTGATTTAATCATGGCCGAACATTCAATATGCCAACCTGGGCGACCTTTCCCCCATGGTGAATCCCATGACGGCTCACCTGGTTTAGCAGGCTTCCAAAGAACGAAGTCCTTTGGGTCTTTCTTTCGCTCGTCGACTTCGACTCGCTCTCCCGAATTTAATTCGTCTAGATTTACGCCCGATAACTCTCCATATGAATCAAGCTTTGTTGTCTCGTAGAAAACTTCTCCGTCAACAACATAGGCCATACCATTATCAATAATGCCTTGAACGTACTCAATGATTTGAGGGATATAATCTGTTACTTTTGGATTATGTGTATGAGGACGAAGCCCTAGACGTCCAAAGTCTTCTTGAAAGTATTTTATATAGCGCTCTGAAATTTCAAGTGAATCAACACCTTCCTCATTGGCCTTATTAATGATCTTGTCATCAACATCAGTATAGTTATAAACGAAGTTAACATCGTATCCGATATGCTCCATCCAGTTTCTTGCGAAGTTGAAAAAGATCGGCCCTCTAAAGTTTCCAATATGGAGTGGCCCATAAACTGTTGGCCCACAAAGATAAAGCTTAACTTTGCCTTCTTCTAACGGCGTAAAAGTTTCTTTCTTCTTTGTTAAAGTATTGTAAACTACTAGTGACACTATCAACTCCTCTATTTTTTTATGCAGATAGAATAACCGAAAAAGGGAAAACTGTCATGAAATTCGACCTCATCATCAAAAACGGCACTCTACACTCTTCACAAAAAAGCTGGCAAGAAGATATCGGGATTAAAGACGGTAAGATAGTAAAATTAGCTAAATTTAATGAAGATGAGCTCTCAAATGCGACTAGAGTAATTGACGCACAAGGACTCGATATCCTACCTGGGCTTATCGACTCACAAGTTCATTTTAGAGAGCCAGGTCTCACTCATAAAGAAGATATAGCCCATGGCTCAAAAGCTGCTGTTCTTGGTGGAATTTGCACCTTCTTTGAGATGCCAAATACCAAGCCTGCAACAACAAGTGTTGAGGCAACTCAAGTTAAAGTTGATATCGCCAAAGAAACATCTTACGCCAACTTTGGCTTCTTCATTGGAGCAAGTGGAAAGAATTTAGATGAACTTATAAAGTCTCAAGATATGGTTGGCTGTTCTGGAGTAAAAATCTTTCTAGGAAGCTCTACAGGGGATCTTCTTCTCTATGATACAGATAAATTAGTTGAGATCTTTAAAACTCTTGATTGTCATATTTCAGTTCACAGTGAAAGTGAAGAAAGACTTCACGCCAATGTTGCCATTCGTGACAATGCCAATGGTGACGTTCACGCTCACTATAAATGGCGTGATGCCCAGACGGCCCTTGAATCAACAAAGATGATTATCGAAGTTGCAAAAAAAGCAGGACGAAAGGTTCACATCCTTCACCTTACAACAAAAGATGAAATTGAATTTTTAAAAGACCAAAAAGAACATTGTACAATAGAGGTCACACCTCAACACCTGACTCTCTTTGCTCCAGATATCTATGACAAGCTTGGAACTCTTGCTCAGATGAATCCACCAATCCGTACCAAGGATCATACAGATGGACTTTGGGAAGGACTAAAAAATGGTGTCATCGATGTCTTTGGTAGTGATCACGCTCCTCACACTTTAGAAGAAAAGGATCAACCGTACCCAGCATCTCCTTCAGGTATGCCAGGAGTCCAAACGATGCTGCCAGTGATGCTAACTCACGTTGAAGCAGGCCGCTTAAATCTTTCTGATATCGTAACTTACCTTGCAGAAAATCCAGCGAGTCTTTTCAAACTCAATAAAGGTTTTATTAAAGAAGGTTTGGACGGAGACCTCACAATCCTTGATATGAATAAAAAATTCACAATTAAAAATGAAGATCAGGCATCGAAAGTTGGATGGACTCCATTTAATGGAATGGAAGTTCAAGGAACGCCGACTTATACAATTGTTAGCGGACAAGTTGCAATGGAGCATGGAAAGGCTTTTAAGGTTCAGGCCCAACCAATTGTACGTGGAAAGTAAATATTGTATTTGGTACGTCGATACTTTTAGCACTTTCAGATACTTAGAAAGCCGAGATAATCAAAATGAGTATTTTTTCGTGCGATATCTGCATTTTTAGCATCAAAACGTCATTTTCAAGCTGTATGGATCCCACTTTTGAATAGATTTGGTGAATTTTATTAAAATTTGACTTCTAAGTCATTGAAAGTGCCAAAAGTATCGACGTACTTGACTCCGTACTATAGTACAGACTGTATATTATGAAAATGAAAACACAACTGACCATAGGAAAACTGGCCGATGCCTCCGGTGTTAATCTTGAAACCATTCGCTTTTATGAGCGAAAAGGCATTCTTATTCAACCTAAAAAGCAAGGTGCTTTCAGGTACTACCCTGATGAGTACATCACTAGAATTAAATTTATTAAAAGGTCACAAGAGCTTGGCTTCACATTAAGTGAAACAAAGGAGCTCTTAGACCTTAGGATAAAGAATCACGCAAAGTGCAGTGACGTTCTCTCCAAAACAGAAGCTAAAATTAATGAAATAAATGAAAAGATAAAAGACCTAAAGAAGATGAAGAAGTCCCTTCAAGGACTTGCCACTTGCTGTGTTGATGAAAGTCAGCCGCTTAGTGACTGCCCAATTCTTGACTGCTTTCTATCAACAAAGAAAAGAAAATGAAAAAGAATATCCTATTTCTTTGCACTGGAAATTCTTGTCGATCTCAAATGGCCGAAGGCTGGGGCAAGGCCCTAAAAGGCGACAAGTATAACTTCTATTCGGCAGGAACAAAAAAACACGGACTCAATCCCTATGCCATCAAAGTGATGAAAGAAGTTGGTGTTGATATTTCAACTCACACATCAAATACAACTGACGAACTAGACGTAAAAATGGATATCGTTATCACAGTTTGTAGTGACGCCAATGAGAATTGTCCCTACTTTCCAGGTGGCAAGATCATTCATATCGGTTTTGATGATCCTCCTCGCCTAACAAAGGACCTTAGTGACGAAGAAGAAATACTTAAAGTCTATCGTCGTGTGAGAGATGAAATAAAAGAGACAATTTTAACTTTAGAAGAGAGAATATAAGATGGGATTTTTTGAACGCTATTTAAGTATTTGGGTAACAATCTGTATTGTAGCTGGAATCGTTCTAGGCAAGTTTCTTGGAACATCAATAACTGTTTTAAGTGACATGAATATTGCCACAGTAAATATACCTGTTGCTATTCTTGTGTGGCTTATGATTTTTCCTATGATGGTCCAAATTGATTTCAACTCCATCGCAGATGTTGGAAAGAACCCAAAAGGCCTAAGTCTAACAGTGATTATCAACTGGCTTATAAAACCTTTTACCATGGCCTTCTTTGCATGGTTATTCTTCTCAAAAATTTATGCAGCTTATTTAAGTCCAGAGCTTGCACAAGAATATATCGCAGGTGCCATTCTTCTAGGAGCCGCACCTTGTACGGCAATGGTCTTTGTTTGGTCATATTTAACAAAGGGCGATCCAGAATACACTCTCGTTCAAGTTGCCATAAATGACTTAATTCTCCTTGTGGCCTTCATACCAATTGTTCAATTCCTATTAGGTGTCACAAGTATTTCAATTCCATACGACACTCTCATTAGCTCAGTTGTAATCTTCGTAGTGATTCCACTACTTGCTGGCTATATCGCAAATAAAGTCCTAATCAAAAGATTTGGTATGAAATGGTTTAGCGAAGTCTTTATGGCAAGACTTAAGCCTATTTCCATTGTTGCACTTTTAACAACACTTATTCTTCTTTTTGCCTTTCAGGGAGAAAAAATTCTAGCGAACCCAATGCATATTCTTCTCATTGCCATTCCTCTAACAATTCAGACTTACTTTATCTTCTTTGTGAGCTGGGGAATTGGTCGTAAGATGTGCTTACCACATAATATTTTATCCCCTGGTTCAATGATTGGGGCCAGTAATTTCTTTGAACTTGCCGTGGCCGTTGCCATTGCACTATTTGGACTTAATTCAGGAGCGGCCCTAACAACTGTAGTGGGGGTACTAATTGAGGTCCCCGTCATGTTAAGCCTCGTTAAGATTGCAAATAAGTGGAGATACTAATGAAGTATTTAGAAAGCGAAAAATTTAATTTAAAAGCACCAGAGACGAAACCATCTGAGCATAAACCACGTATCCTTATTCTCTATGGTTCACTAAGAGAGCGCTCATACTCAAGGCTACTTGCTGAAGAAGCCGGAAAAATCCTTGAGCATATGGGAGCTGAAGTGAGGTTCTTTAACCCTGATGGCCTTCCAGTTTATGACTATGACCGCTCAGTTGAGCATCCAAAAGTAAAAGAGTTAAGAGAGCTTAGCCTTTGGTCTGAAGGACAAGTTTGGTCATCTCCTGAGCTACATGGAAATATGTCGGGGCTAATGAAGACACAAATTGATTGGATTCCTCTATCAATTGGCGCTGTTCGCCCGACACAAGGAAGGACTCTGGCCGTCATGCAAGTTAGCGGTGGCTCACAAAGTTTTAATGCTGTTAATAATATGAGAATTCTTGGCCGATGGATGCGTATGATTACCATTCCAAACCAATCCTCTGTAGCTAAGGCCTATCAAGAATTTGAAGAAGATGGTGCCATGAAAGAATCAAGTTTTCGTGACCGTGTCGTCGATGTCATGGAAGAGCTTATGCGCTTTACCTACCTGACAAGAGATCAAGCTGATTTTCTAGTTGATCGCTATAGTGAACGTAAGAATTAATTTTCGCTAAGTTTGGCAATTCCAACAAGCTTTCCATCGTCGTAATAATTTGCCATCTTCATTCCATACTTTGTCACAAAGTGAATGAAATTATTGTCGACAATTTTGATAATAAAAGAGCCGTCTTCACCATTTAAAATATTACGATTACCACCAGTTCCACGAGAGTGAGAATAATTCTTTCCACTCTCATCATATAAGAGAATTTCAGACTGCCCGTCAGTCCCCTTACCATCATCAGAGGCGAAATAGTCGACATTTAAAACAAGGCGATGTCTTTGACCTTTGTACTTTCCATCAAAAAAATTAATCTGACCTGAATAAGATCCATTAATTTTTTGTAGCTCTTTCGCATCATTAATGACTTTCGACTTTGCTATAAAAACAGTTGGTTCAGATATAGCAGGAATAGGAGAAAATCTGACCTTTTTATACGCGCTCTCATTCTTAGAAATACTCATGCCAGACGCCTGACGAGGCATCCCCCAGCGACTTTCTTCATTGCGCTCATCTTTTTGTGGAGTCAGTTTTTCTTTTAACGAGTTTCGAGCAATAAAGTCCGTTGGGTCTTTCATGATCTCTTTAACTTCATCTTCTTGAACCTTTACTTTCTCAAGTCCAAGGGCCGCTAAGAATAATGTAAAGGCCTTTGCTAAAGCTTCGTCCCCGGTTTTATCAATGACGGGAACTTCCTTAATCACTTCAACTTTCTTTTCTTTAATAACTTCGACTTCTTTGATTTGAATTTTAGGTTTTGGTATTTGAGATTTTCCAATAAGAAAACCAGCTCCTAGGCTGGCGATGACAGCAATAATTAATGTTGGCTTCACTATTCTTCCTTAAACTAATTTAGGATATGAAGTGTTTCCTCTGTACCATAAGTACAATTCTCACAAGTCACCTCTTCATGGATGTAGAGGTTGTCATGATCGGCCAAATGAGTCACAGTGAACTTGGCCCCACATTTAGGGCAACACTCAATCTGTTTTTTGACGTCCTCAATTTCACCAAAATATCTGATGAAATTCTCGACTCTTAGGGATCTTTCCTTCATATCAAGCTCCTCGTCACATTCTATTTTACCTTATTTAGAAAAAATAAGCTTATTAAATGAGGTAATTTCCCAAAATTCAGTAACTTACGTTCATAAAGAACCTATACAAACACTGTATAGTCTTATAATTACTACGGAGGTCGTTTGCCAAAAGTGCTTGAACACGTTAAAACGTGCTATTATTAATAA
>NZ_AUMC01000002.1 GCF_000443995.1 Bacteriovorax sp. BAL6_X | reverse complement strand
TTCTCCCAGTACCGATCAGTAAAGTCTTGAGCTTCCAAACGCTTTTGTCCATAAAGTCGATATTGCTCTTTAAGCCTTGTAGATTCATCTTAAGCCTAAGCATTACTTGGTTTAGCTCTTGAAGATTCTTAGGTTTCATCTTGTTAGCTTCTGCGATATCGACAACGTGTTGTTCGATTCGACGAGCAATGAAATAACGCCTCATTGCGATAAAATTATATTTATCTATCTGATCACTTGTTTTCTTAGCGACCTCTAGGATTTTAAGAGTGTTTGACACAGTTGAAGCCGTATTAGAGACAAGCATCACAAGGGCCGCTGTATCACTGTCTGGCATGAAGAACGTGCTTGCATTTGCTCTCATGCTAAATATCAAAGTAAATGACATTATTATTTTGAAAACTTTCATGTCGTAACCTCACATAGGCCTCAATGGCCTCTTTACTTGAATCAAAGAACTCTTCAAACTTAGAAAGAAAACTCTCTAGCTTTTTGTCTTTGCCTGCTTCTGTATGAAATAGCTCCAACTCCAATGGAGTTAAGTAGTTTCTAATGATCTTTCTAAAACGATTGTCTGTGGACTTCAGATAGCACTCAGAGAAAACTCCCTTTTGAAACTCTAGGGAGCCAATATTTTCAACATCAAAGGAAGTGATGTCGTGTCTCTCTTCCATCTCCTGAGGGAAGAAGACTTTAAAATAGCAGTTATTGGTAATTGAATTAGCCAGATCATCTCCAAGACTAGAGAAGTCTTTTAGAGATTGAGAAATTGCAATTGGGAAAGCACCTGTTTTCCTGAATGTTCTAAAGCATTCATCTATATATGAGCTATGATCCCCAAGAAAGCTCCAACACTCATCGAAGACGAGAATCTTTTCTTTTTCAGGAACATTTTTAAAGTATTCCAAAATAAAGATGATGATTGGTGCGATGACGCTCTTTGGATAGTTTTCAACGTCAACATACAGAATGCTTTTTGTATCTATATGGTCATCAGAGATATAGTCCTTGAAGTCTTCAAAGTAGAGATCAATTTCAGGAAAATCTTCTTTTAGATTATCTATAAGCCCAAAAAAGGATTCGCTTTTAGGTAGGGCCTCTTTAATGGCCCTTAAAAGCTTTCCTTTTTCTAATTTTCCAAATCTTTCAGCATCAACAACAGAGAGAATAATCTCTCTTAAATACATTGGGTCTTTAAATTGAAATGGATTAAATTTATGCTCTAAATTGCTTCCTCCGTAATACTTTGTAAGCTTACGAAATGAGCCTCCCTTGTCTAAAATAACCGTTGGATGATCCTCAATGAGGTGATGGACAATCTTGTTTACAAATACAGACTTGCCACCGCCACTAATGCCAGTAACGAGCATATTTCTATTTTTGATAGCGTCTGTGAATGGATCAAAGTAGATTGCTTGTCCTGAATTATCATGAAGCTCCATTCCTTCGTCCATAAGAAAGCTTCTCTCAACTGGTAAGAGGTAGCGTAGATGGCTTGTCTTGTTAGGAAGCGTCCTAAGCCCTAACTGAGGCTTGACTCCAGGAATAAGTTCATTAAAGATCGAAGTAAGACCTGACTTAAAGTTTCTAAGCGATTGCCCCTCGGCAAAGACCTTAATCCCACGAGATAGCATTTCACTGACAAAAGCTTCACTCATAGAATTTAGCTCTTCTAATGAATTAGAACGTAGTAGAAAGAACATCTCCATTTCAAACATGGATTCACTTCCATGAATAAGATCATGCATCAGCTCTTCAGCTTGTGAATAAGCTCCTTCACTTGAAATATCTCTTTTAGACTTTAGAAAGCTTGAAAGGTGTCCCGTTCTAATTCGCTCAAGTTTATTGATGGACTTATCCTTGGCCTTCTTTTTAAAACTTAGGACGTAGTCAACATCCTGTGGAATTAGGTGCTCATGGGCCTCATCATCTGAAAACTCACTTACGGAAAAGACTCTTAGGTATTTCCCATTAAAGCTTAAATAGTCGTCATAGATGCCAACCTCAGAGAAAATTTGACTTGTTTGAAAGAAACACTCTAAGGGCCTATCTTGTTCCTTAAACTCAATTCCTGAAAAGCTTGGAAGCTGTGATCCATTAGTTTCCAAGAAAGAAGAATCACCAATCTTGAAGAACTTGAAATAGCTATCAAGACTTAAGTTATTAAGACCACGGGCTAAAGACTCAAAGAATCCATCTCTTTCAACATAATCCATCTGTGAAGTGTCAGATGGGAGCATTGAGTAAAACCATGACACATCACCATGAATAGAGGTAAGCCTATTTCCTTGAACTTCGAGTACTGGAAAGGTCGATTTACTCATGACGGCCTCCAAGCTTAAATTGCCAAGAGAGCTTCTTGTCATCGTTTAAATGCGCAAAGAAGCCTTGTTTCAGTCTTTTGCTAACAAACTTTAAGCACACTAAAACCAACGCAATTATTGCGAGAGAATAAAGACCTGAAACTTTCATCCATGAAAGGATCAGGTAACTTGAACCGATTACGAGAAGATCAATTCTTGTAAGGCTTGCGAGCATGGTGGCCTTCTGGTTTAGCAATGTGGGAAATTGATTTCTACTCATCTAAGACTCCTAGCTAAAGCTCTGAATTAGGTTTCTAATCAGCTCGAGGCCTGAGCCAGCAAAGATTGATAGAATCGCCACATTTGCCGCTTTCTTTTGATATTCGTCCTGCTTAAAAAATGAAAGAGTGACGAACATAATAAAAGAAGCTCCGGCCACCGCCCCCGCAAGGGGGAT
>NZ_AUMC01000001.1 GCF_000443995.1 Bacteriovorax sp. BAL6_X | reverse complement strand
ACTTTCAAAGACTTGGCCTTATTTGGAATTGACAAGATTTCATCAAAGGACATTGAGAAGGTCCAAGAAGGTAGCCTAAGTAAAAGAGAATTACTGGAAAGGGCTTGGGAAGAATTCAATAAGAAGAATAAGCAAAGCTTATCCTTTGATGATTTCTTACTTAAGAAGGTCGGGATTAATTAAGAGAAGGAGAATTAGAAATGGAAAATACATACGAAACATTTATGGGAAGGCTAGGTAAGAATCCTGAGCTTAAGTACACAAAAGAGGGCAAGCCTGTCTGCGATTTATCGGTAGCTATTAATAAGGGAAAAGATGTTCCTCCTCACTGGAGAAAGGTCGTCGTTTGGGAAAAACAAGCTGAGCTTTGCTCTTTATATCTTAAAAAAGGATACGAAGTCTTTGTTCAAGGGCGAGCTGAGATGAAGTCATTTAAAACCAACGAAGGTGGTACCAAAACGTATGAGGAAGTGAACGCACGGCTTGTGGGGTTCACTAATCTTAACTAGGGGGAAAGGTGGAAAAGACTTTTCTAAATAAGACATGGCTCAATACAGATGAAGCGGCCTTATACCTTGGTAAAACGCGTAATGCTGTATGGCTTCTTGTGAGTAAGGGAATTTTGATTAAGCGAAAGTGGAATCGAAGGCTTTATTTTAAGAGAGCCGAGCTTGATCAATTATTGGAAGCTTCATTTTCATAGGAGGTAGTAATGGCCGTAACTCAAGAAACTTTGCCTTGTGGCGATTCTCGATTTTCAGTTTATGTAAATATTAGAAGTAGAGCTATGCCTCATATCAGGCGTCAAAAACGCATAAAAGGATTAAAGACTAAGGCAGAAGCAACTCGTAAGGAAAAGAAACTGATTCAAGAGCTTTCACAAAAAGTGGCCCAAGAAGAAGGGCATGGTTTCACTTGGAGAATGATCATTACTAAATGGGCGGCCGAAGTCGCCCAGCCTTCTTATATTGAAAAGAGCTACAACCCTACGACAATTAGAGACTATGTTTCAATGCTTCATCGTTGGACTGAGAGCTGGCTTGATAGGCCAGCTTCTCAAATCACTAAAGGTGACGGGAGAGAAGTCTTAGACCGAGTCATCGAAGAGGGCAGAAGTAGAGCATTTCAAAAGCGTGTGAAGAACACCATCAACATGATTTATAACTGGGCCATAGAGAATAGGGCCATTAGAGGGATGCCTCATAGTCCTGTCTTTGGGCTAAAGGTTGTTGTTAAGCAAGATAAGAGGCCCGAGATATTAAAGCCTCATGAAATTCGTAAGCTTCTTTATGAAGCCAAGGCACAGGATCATGATTGGTATTTTATTTGGGCCATGGCCTTACTTACAGGTATGAGAAATGGTGAACTTTATGCTCTTAGATGGGAGGATGTCGATTTTGACGCTTCTCTTATAAAGGTTGAAAGGTCATATAACTTTAAGGTGGGTGAGTACAAGGATACCAAAGCCGGTTACTGGCGTAGTGTACCTATTTCTTCTGAGCTTCGCTCTTTGCTGTTAGAGATAAAAAATCTGTCTAGGTGTGAGTACGTTCTTCCGAGGTACATTCTTTGGACAGGCGGTAAACAAGCTAAGATTTTAAAAATGTTTTGTAAGTCTATTGGCCTTCCTGAGATTCGATTTCATACGTTGAGAGCTTGTTTTGCTACTCAGCTTATTGGCTCAGGAGTGGAACCAGTTAAGGTCATGAAAATTTGCGGGTGGAAGGATTTGAAAACTCTCGGAGTTTATTTACGCCTTGCGGGGATTGATGAACGAGGGGTTACTGAGGGGCTTAACTTCTTGCCTAAGAGTGACGAAAAGCTACTATTATTGTAGTACTTTAGAGAGGTATATGTGAGTAAGTTTATATCTATTCCGGTTAATTCTGGTGATTGCTTTTTTTTAGAAGGAGATATTACTTCAGGTAAAGTTTCCGTTCTTGTAGATGCTGGTCAAGGTTTAGTTGATAAAACTGATATTGATGAATATTTATATCATAATTTAAAAATTAGTCGTTTAGATATAATTATTGTCACTCATAACGATCGCGATCACTCAGGTGGAATAAAAAAAATCTTAAATAATAATAACATTACGAAGAAAGAAGTTTATTTACCTGCTTTATGGTTTGATAGAGTAGATGATGCTATCGCCAGACCAAGAGAATTTTTTAGAGAATTGCTTGATGATATCAGTTCACTAAAAGACAAAGAAATTAGTTATAGTGATGAAGAGTGCTCGGTAATAGATAAAGAGGGGGAAGAGTTTGAAGATATGAAGCCCCTTAATGATGTGGACGAGTCTCAGTATGAAGAAACTTCTGTTCATGAAGGAATTAGCTTACATAGGAAGACTGCAAGGGCATTACATATTTATAAATGTAAGAGTTGCCGACAGAGACTTATTAGTAATAAAAAATTGTCAAAAAAGAAGTTAAGTGCATTAAATGAGGCCCTAGGGGCTCTCTCTGAGATAATTGAAATCTATTCACTAGCTCTAGAGAAAAATCTTGATATAAGGTGGTTCGATTATGATAAGACGAGTGATCTTCAGGGAAATTTATCTAGTATAGATCTCTTGACCTCTAATCCAATCGTTAGACCAGTTAACAGTAAATATATTCAAGTGCCAAAAATTCGTAAACATCGTGCTTATTACTACATTCACGTAAATAGATTAAATAGGAGGTCATTGGTCTTTATTCATAGAGGAAATGGTGGGGACGTATTGTTCTGTGCTGACTCATTGTTACATTTTAAACTTCCTAGCTCATCAAACCTGTTAGCAACGGCGCCACATCACGGAAGGGCAGCTAATGATGTAGCTTTAAAAAAGCTGATGAACACGAATCATTTTCCGAAAGTAGTTTTTGTTAGGAATTCTCATAATATGTCTGATGGAAAAAAGATTAGTAAATATTTTGTGAAGAGAGTAAAGAGTGGTTATAAGTATTGTGATCGATGTTTTGATACTAATTCTGGAAACCTTATTCGTTCTCCGCAAGTGATTAAATTGGAACTCGTTGCTGGAGCTTGGAACGTTGATTACACAGTTTTTCAGTGCTGTTGTTCCTAGTGAATATCTATTAAACTTCCTGAAGCTGATATTTTTTCTCGGTTAATGTCTTTTATGTGTTACGAAAAGAGCAGTGAACAGTAACTGCTTGATATTACGTTTGTTTTTATGTGTTTAGAAAAGTAAGGAGATGAGACTCTTTATGTGTTATGGTTGAACTTCAGGTTTTTAAATACTTAAAAATATAGACATTTTTGCGTGTTTCTTATATGTTTCCTATGTGTTATTGCGTGAGGTAGAGGTTAAATGGAAAAGATTTGGATTGATAGAGGTTTGCGCTTAATTGAAAGAAGTTTAGACCCACCACATGAATTGAATGAACTAGATTGGAAAACAGCTCTCTCGGAGGATAAGAAAAAGCTTGCTGAGCATTTGTCTGCTTTTGCCAATCAAGCTGGTGGTGGTTTCCTTATTTTTGGAATTAATGATAGTGGAACTAAGGTTGGAATTGCTAATAATGAATCAAAGGAGATTATTAATCGACTTGGGAATATTGGGCATGACTCTCTAGAGCCGGCGGTTAAGATTGACCACTATCTTTATAATGAAGATGGTAAAAATATCTTAATGGTTTATATTGAGGAATCAAAGAGTAAGCCTGTTCATCTTAGAGGAAAGGGAATAGAGCATTCTTTTATTCGTACAGCTTGCTCTACTCGTAGAATGAACAAAGTTCAGCTTGCTCAAGCTTTAATGTCTTCAAAGATTGAAAAATATGAGGAGCTTGACTCATTTATTTCAAGCTCTATCGAAGAGGTGTTGTCTCTTCTAGAGTATGGTGACTTTTTTGAACTGCTAGATATTCCTGTTCCATCTTCTACTGAAAAAATAGCTAGGGAACTAGAAAAAAGAAAACTAATAAGATTTGTAGGTGATCAAGTTGCGATAACTAACTTAGGAGTTTTGTTAGCAGCAAAGGATTTTAGTAAATTTTCAGGCTTTGAAAGAAGAGGTGTTAGGGTAATTCTTTATAGTGATAAGACTAGAACTAATGCCGAAAGGGAAGTTGTTGGAAAAAAAGGGTATGCGATAGGCTTTAAAGGCATGTTGGATTATATTATGCAAAATTTACCTTCGAGTGAGGTGATTAAGGATGCTATTAGGCAAGAAGTAAAGGTGTATCCTAAGGTTGCTATAAGAGAAATTATGGCGAATGCATTGATACATCAGGATTTGCATAATATTTCTATCAACCCAAAGGTTGAAATCTTCACAGATAGAATCGAAATTAGTAATCCGGGGTCTCTGATGCCTAACTTGTCTCTAGACAGGATAATTGACAATGCGGAGCCTCGTAACGAAGTCTTGGCCAGAGCAATGTACCACTTAGGAATATGTGAAGATCGAGGGAGTGGAATTGATCGTGCTTTAGATGCCATAGAGTTATTCAATCTTCCTCCTTTAAAATTTGAAGAACTCCCCAGTACTTTTAAAGTAACAATCTATTCTCCAAAAGAATATCAGGATATGTCCCCTGATGAGCGTGTGAGAGCTTGTTATCAACATTGTGTGTTAAAGTATTTGGCAAATGAAAAAATGACTAACCAGACATTTCGAAAAAGATTAAAAGTTGCCAAGACAAATCATTCGTTAGTTTCAAAAATTATAAAACAAACCGTTGATGAGGGAAAAATAAAAGTAGGCGATCCAAGTAGCAAGTCTACTAAGTTTACGTATTATGTTCCTTCATGGGCTTAATGGAGGAAATATGGCAAAGTATAATTGTGTATGTGAGATTAGTTTAAAAGATCCGATGACAAGAGAACTAGGGGATGAGGCATTAATAGGTACGAAAGTTGCTGAAGTATTCGCAGAAAGTGAAGAAGAAGCGATTCAACTGGCTAAGGACCAAATTATGACAAAGCATGGAACACATAAAGATCAGCGTGTAATGCTAAAATGGGATTGTAATTGTCAGTTAGTTCAAGAAGATAAAGAAAGTGAATGTTGATTTTAATCGTCCCATTGAAAGCAGCCTTGAGGATATCATCGATGATCTTCAGCCATTCTCTGTTATTGATATTTTGACAGCGTCGGGTCAAGTCCTTGGCTTCAGTATGCTTAATCAGATCGATAAAGATCTGAACATAGTAACCCTGATACCTCTCGTTAATCTTGCGTTAAGGCATTTAACATCAGAGAAAGAAAAAGACTTAACATTTGAAGATTTGCGAATCCTTTGTAGAAAGGTTGCGAGCCTAAATGCTATCCGTCAGTCAGAGAAGGGGGGGGCAGGAGAGGCGAAATCTTCAAAGGATGATAGCATAGACTTCCTTGTAAGGAACGAGATCTTTCAGGGAAGCTTACAGGAAGATATAAGTCTTGTATTATCTCGTTTATATATATTCTTGAGCATGGAGGATGAGTGGGGGGATATTGATCCTAATCTTAAAATTGAAGAAATTTTTGGTGTTAACTTTCCACAACTATTCGTAATGTTTTTTGGTATAATAGCCATCTTAATGCATGATGCTCAAAAATTCCCAGGAATTGATTTCTCTACTTATCTTGAAAATGCAAACGCAGACATTAAAAATAAAATTGAAAATATCAAAATGCAATTAAGTCTAAACTCTTCTAAGTCTCTAGAAGAGTTAAAGAGTGAGGTAAATGAACTCTGTGATTCATTTAAAGATGAGATTTCCTACTCAGCTGGTTTTTCTCCTCTGGAAAAGACGCCTTTTGTTAATATTAAAAATGATAAGTTACTTCTCCCTGTCCCCCAGTTTTTAATTAATAGAGTTCTAGATCATTTATACTTATCTTTAAATCAAGTTGAGGTAGAGTTAAGGAGGGATCAGGGCCGAACAGACCCTTACAAGACAGATTTTTCTAAAAACTATGGGAATGTTGTTGAAAAGTATGTTTGCAAGGTATTGTCTACTGTTTATAGAGGGTTTGATGAAGAGCCAAAGTTTAAGGGGAGTAATAACCCAGGTCCAGATGTAGTAGATACTAAGCAACGTCTTGTTATTGAGGTTGGAAAACTTGTTCCATATAGAAAGCTTACGAACATATTGTGGAGAAAAAGAATTAGAAAATTGTTATAAAAATACAATTGTAAAAAAGTTTAGGCAGTCGTTTAACTGGTATAAAAGCCATGATGGAAAATATAAAAATATTTTCCCCTCAAATATAATTTTTGTCGTTGTAACAGCAGAGCCTTTCCCGGCTACACAGTTTTCATTCGGGCGTGCAGTCTTATCTTCTCTTTTGGATAAAGAATGGAGAGATTATTTTAAAAAAAAGAAAAGACCAAGATGTTTAGCAATATCATTAACTGAATTTGAGCTTCTTTGCACTGTTTCCTTTAATCATTCTGTTACTGTGAGAGGGCTTTTAGAAGAGTATTTATCCTACTTGAACATTGAGCAAGATTTAAATAATAAAAATAAAAATTTCAAATACTCCATGAAACAATATCTTCTTAATTCATACAATATTCAAGGCCAACATCTACCAATTCACAAAGAAGCTTGGGAAAGTATTAACAAATTAGGAAGTCAATCCTTTTTTAACTTGTAAAATATATTTGGACTATGAGAAATGTAAACTTTAATGCACTTTCAGGTAGATCAATAAAATCTGTGAAAAAGTCGATAAAAGATTTTGAAAAACAGGATCTCAAGAAGCTAACAGTAGGCGAGGTATATGAACAAATTATCAGTGTTTTAAAAGGAAGTGTTTACATTAAAGGTTCGCTTACAGCTAAAAAACATGCTGTGGAACAAAAAACAGTCGGCTTATACAGAGCTAGAAAAAATATAAATAAGGACTTGTTCCAAATTGAGCAAGACTTATGGAATCCTGAAGTGGAATTTATTAATCAACTAGGCCGTTGTAATACATCAGATGAATCAATTTTCTACTGTGCAGAAAGTTTTGCGAGTTGTTTATTAGAAATGAGTGCAAAACCGGGGGAAAGGTGGACAGTTGCTTCTTTTGAACACACTCATGAAAATTTACTAAAAGAGATTTCTTTTAAACCATTAGGGATTGATGTTAATAATTTAATAAAAACAAGAAGCGCACCAATACCAGGAAATCTGTCTGTGCCAGACTACAAAACCAAATTGACTAAAGAGGACTTTAAAAAGAACTCACTAATGCAGAAATATTTGAGAAGAAAGTTTAGGGAGAAAATTAGTCAAAATTATAAATACAAGACAACGATAGCGATTACAAAATACTTTTTAGATGATCCCAAGAGAGAGATTGATGCTATTGCTTATCCCTCAGTAAACAGTAATGTAACATCAATGAATTATGCAATACTCGAAGATGCAGCTAGAGCACATATGTCTATGACGGAGGTCGTGTGTATTGATATTTTAAGCATTGAAGGTACAACAATTAAAAGCAATGAAGTTGCACGGGGAACTATCGTTTCAGGAAAGATAGAGTGGGCACGTCTTAACTCTGGTTCTTTGGAATAGCTTCTTTATTTAACCCGTCTGTTTGAGTCTTGCCTACTCTCTTGATTCGTATTAAAATGAACTCAACCAAACGTTACACAAAAGAGTAGTGATAACGTTTATCGAAAGATAGGGCCGTTGTGGCTATTTTGGCTACACTTCGCTTTTTGACTTCAATAAAAACAAAGTCTTGTAAGTCCGTCGGCACCTCCACCAAATTACGCAAGTGATTTGGTGGAGCCACCGCCATTAATTCATAAGTATTTTAAATCATTTCAATTAGGTTTCAGTAGGTTAGATCAAGTCGCTCACTGCCAATGTTACTGGAAATGTCTCGACATTGCTCTCGTTGGCTTAGTCGTTGCTTAGTTTTGGCTTAGTTCAAAAATTTAGCCGTCATCATTTGAACTACACGTGTAGGAAGTGTCCTTAAAAATAGGGCTAAGTCTTTAATATAACAAGGACTACACGTGTAACAATCAAAGGGCATCTTCGTTAATTTTTTATGGAGATGTTTTATGAAAACAACAAAGAAGAAAGTAAGAAGAAGTGATCATAAGATCATGACAAAAGAGGCCAGTGTCTTAAAATACTTAAGAGAGTCTCGAAAATTATCTATCAGAAAAGCTGCAAAAGTGATTGGTATTTCTGATACTAAATTAAACCATGCTGAAAATGGCCGTTGTGATCTTAATCCTAATTTAATACTTAAGGTATTAAATGGTCTTGGTTACAGCTATGAAGAATTTATGGCTCTAGTAAATAAGAGTGTTCCTCTTCCTGAGAATACGTACGCTGAGTGTGTAGAGATCTTGAAGAGGCTCGATAAAGAGAAGTTAAAGACAATAAAAGCAATATTAGAGAGTTTTTAAATGGGGCAATCAATGAAGCTTTTAATAACATTGTGCTTTGTTTTATTTTCATATTCAAAGCCAATATTACTTCGTGGGAATGCTTATTTTAGGTTTATGCTTATTGCCTACTTTATATGGTTGTTATTGAAAATAATAATATTTCTTTGCACTGTATTTCAATACTAGAAAAAATAAGATTCTTTCTTATCTTTTTTATATTGGTATAGAACATAAAATAATTAAAGTCTGCCTAGATGGAGGGAAAATGATATTTAAACAAGATTTAATCGTCAATTTTGGTAAAGATTACTACCGTCTAGGCAATTTAAGATTTAACCCAAAAAAAATGGAATTATTCTTTCATTTTCCTTTTGAGCGTGAGATTGCACATTATAAAAACTTAAAAGATAACGGAAGTTCTCCTTTAGATGCAATAGACTTATATTGGAAAAACTATTTCGAGGAGAGAGAATATAGCTTTAAAAACTGGCACAATATTTTTAAAAACCTTCAAAGTACTGGCCGTAGTCTTAATCAGATACCTTTCCAAAATACAACATTTGAAGATCTTAAAGCAAATGTAGATCGACAATATACATGTTATCAAAAGCTGAAACAAATTGTTGAGAATAAGAGAAAAGAATGTATCTAGATCTATAGGTTTAATACTTTTTTCTTTATAAAGTCAAAGTCCTCAAGCCTTAGGCCTATATGCTGAACGATCCTTTTAATATAGCTTTCCTCTTCTTCTGCAAAGTCATTATCTGACTTCGCTGTAATTATTAAGAGCCATACTAAAAAACGCTTTATCGCATCTGATTTGAAATACTTTGGAGAGGTCTTACCTAGGTAAACTTTCTTGTTCGCTCTATTTATTGATGCTTTCTCTTGTTCTGTTAGAGGAAAGCTAAGAGAGCTCATTAATTCATTAAAGATAATCTTCTCTTCTGTGGTTATTTTATTGTCTATATTTATTAGAGAACTCATATATTTTAATACTTCAATTGTAACCTTTCTTTTTTGGTGCTCTGTAAGCTTGTCAGTAATTCTATCAAATGGTGATTTTCTAAGAGGTACTTCATTAAGGCCAAGATCGGCCATGATTATTGGATCAGTTATAAGGTGATGATGTATTATGTAGTAGTTCTTATTTGAGATTCCTGTTTGAAGAACTGGCAGAAAACGTAAATCTGATGTTTCCTTTGTTTCTATATTATTTTTTTCTTTTTCAATTGAGTATATTTCTTCTAGTGAACAATCATATAGATTCGCTAGTTGTACTGCTATTTCAATATTAAGTTTTATCCTTCCTCTTTCAAAATCGAATATTGCCATTGGCCTTAAGTCTAGCTTCTCTTCCACCTGTGCCTGTGTATAGCCAGATGACTTTCTTATTTTTTTTAGATTCTTACAAAATTTTAATTCATTAAAGTTTTTATAGCTCATAAATTACCACTCAAAGTTTTATGGTAACTTATCGTCTATATTTTTTTCAAGTTTAGAAATTAAAGTTGTTAATAGTGACTGCTTGTGTAAATACTTTATCTTTATAATGATTTCGTCATAAAGGAGGTAAATTATGACTTTTCGACAAATTACCAATGTCCAGAAAGACATTAATGACAATATTATCGGAGTTTGTAACTCTGGTAATTATTGGTCACCTAGAAGAGCAACAGAAGTAATTTCAGACATTAAATCAGGAAATTATGATTACTTTGTTAATGTAAATGGAAAGAAAGTAGATGTTCTAGTTAAGTCGAACGGAGGGAGTGAGTATTTAACAACTGCCCCAGATAACTATAGTTCGAATAACCTAGATAATCTACCTCCTTGTTAATGGTATAGTATCTTAGTTTGTACAAAGCGTGTCCTATATTTAGGGCACGTTTTTATTCTATACGGAATTCGTCAGAAATAGATTCAATAAAGTTAGTCCAATATGCGTATGCATTTTCAAAAATTGTCATCACATTGATTTGTTTATTATCTTCTTCGACATAAAGGCTATAATAGTTACCTGAAAGAGGGCCTCCTGCATATAGCGTTCCTGCTTGTGCTGGAATTGTTTTCCATTTTATATTAGCTTTAATATTAGTGCTTGGCTTATCAACTAGGTGCTTAGAGCCATTTGCTATTTCTCTACATTGTCGAATCGATTCTACTTGTTTTAAGTAGTTGAGAAAACAACCAGTGGATGTGTTTGTCATTTCAAATTTTGAAGATAATTCTTTTTTCTTATTTTCTGAAATCGATTCCCATATCCAGTCTGCTATATGATTAGCTGTAACAGCTGTATTAAATGCAATATAGGCTGCTGTTAGATGCTCTTCAATCGCTATACCATTTTGTTTTAGTACTATGGACTTCCCCACCAAAAGTAGACACTTTCAACATGTGGTATAATCACCACTAGGAGAGGGATATGACTAAGAAAAAGAACAGCTACACTGATGAATTCAAGCAGAATGCTGTCGAATTATCAAAAGAGCTTGGAATTATTAAGGCCGCCCAGGAGCTAGGTGTTTCTGAGATGTCGATCAGAAATTGGCTAAAGAAAATACTCTCTTCAACATCGTCTTCAAGAAAAACAGAAACAGACCTCTTAAAAGAAAATAAAAGACTTCAAAA